>NZ_VISU01000029.1:0-62282 GCF_007827625.1 Micromonospora sp. CNZ297
GCTCGTAGCGGCGGATGAGCTGACCGGTGGGCCGGTCGAGCCAGGCCAGGCGGTGTAGACCGTGCCGCGTCAGAACGGCGTGCACCGTCGAGGCCGGCATCCCGAGCAACGGTCCGAGCCGGCGAGCCCCGAGTTTGCGTTCCTGGCGCAGTTGGCAGACCCGCGCCTCCAACTGGGCGGGCGTCTTGTGCGGCTGGTGGTGAGCCCGGCTGGATCGATCCCGCAGACCAGCGTCGCCCTCGGCCCGCCACCGCTGTAGCCACTTGTAGCCGGTGGCCCGAGAACAGCCCAGTTCCTTCACGACGTGGGCCACCGGCCGACCCTGGTCAACGACACGCGTGATGAGCAGCCGCCGGCCGTGGATGGTCAGCCGGGCATTACGGTGGGCCATGGAGACCTCCGGTTCCGTGTGGGCGTCAGCACCTCACACCTCGCCGGAGGTCTCGCCTCGTCTCAAGCCGCCACGCCGTCAACAACCCTCATGGGCATTACAACTAGGTGTTGAGCGTGACGGTCGGCGTGCTGTGCCCGAGCGCGAGTTGGACCGTCTTCACCGACGCGCCCGCGTGGATCAGGACCGTCGCGTAGTAGTGCCGCAGTCCGTGCATCCCCCACCGCGCTGGCAGGCCGACCGCCTCCCGGGCACACGCCCACGTCCGGGAGAAGGTCGCCGCGTTGATGCGCCCGGCTGACGCCTGTTAAGAGGCGATGAACACTGCTTGAGAGGGGTCCGTCGTGGCTAGGTCCTGCCGCCACCTGTCCATTCGGCGGGCGGTCGAGATGTGCTTATCGCGGACCGTTACCTGCTCGAGCACGGCGTCCATGGACTCGACGACTGACCATGCCGAGAGTTGATGACTGAAGCTGTGCACGCGGGTCACGGCGGCATCGGTAAAAGGGCCGCCGTGCATGATGGAGTTGCGAATCCGTTCGAGCCGGTGCACGGCGGCAGACCAATCGGCCTCAAGGTTGCGGGCCCAGAGCACCATGCTCCTAGGATCGGCGACCTTGCGCCGGACAGTCCGGACGGCTCTGGCCGTGGTGGTTCTCGGTGGCAGCAGTGCTTCGATGCGCTCGGCCGCATGCAGAGCTGTGGCAATGTCAAACGTGTTGTACCCACCAGGACCATATTTGATCACTTCGGCGCGAATACGCCTCTGGGCAGCTTCACTACCGTCGTTTACCTGCGAAGTGTGCAAGGCGTCGTTGAAAGCTTCATGCAGCGAACGTTTCATGACGTGCTGTATCCAAGTGTTCTTGAAGTACTTTTCGAGGAACGTGGTCCACGCCGTCTCACCCGTTCGGGCCGCCACGAGTTCGATAAGGCGCACGTTCAGTAGAACGGATTTGGCGTCCCTATCCTCGGCCGAGGACTGCCACCAGTGGAGGGCCTCGACAATCTCCCTCAGCTCACTTCTTGCCAGGGTCAGCTTACCGGTCAGGTCTCGCACAACTTCGCCGATACTTAGCGCTGTCCCGTCCCTCTTGACGGAGTAAGGGATTGCAAACTCATTGCGGACGAAGCTCTGATGCGTGGTGATGCGGCCGTCCTCGGCGTGCAGGTAACCAGACATCTGCTTCCATGGCTTCCCGCCCCCTCTGATTGCTGCGATGGCGATCAGCGCCGCAGCATGATTACTAGCGAGGCCGATTGCATCAGGGAAGCGCCCGACGCCGAGGTCAATGCGTGCTAACACGACGTCATGCTCGTCATCGGTGAGGACGTCCCCATGCAGTTCACGGAGCTCTTCAGGAACGCGATTGACGGCCTCGGGGGGAGCGGCTAGAAGGGAGTGGAGGTATTGACCGTCGTAGAGGCTGATGTCTCCTTGAATGACCATAGAGGGATGCAGGCCGGCGTCACGGAATCCTAGCCACACGACGTGGCGCCGTGGCGAGGGTTCGAATCTGAGCAGCCGGCGAGCGAGTTCCATCCGCGTCCTCGGGTCTGCTATGGGACGCTGCCGGATCTGCTCGAAAGCCGCCGGCTCAAGAGATACCTCGCCGAGGTGACGTTCAGCGACGTAGAATCCGAGTGGATCACCGCTCAGGACACCGCGAAGCCGATCGGCCAGCTCCTTCACATTGCGGTCGCCAACGCGTGCGATCGCCCAGAAAGCGTCCCGCCGACTATCCAAAGAATCGATCGGTGGGGCCTGCTTAGAAGAGGTCGCTACCAGGTCGTCCCACGCCGCCGCCAGCGCGTCCGGCAAGGCGAGGACCTCGCGGAGCGTCGCAAGCGACTCGCGCAACGACTGGACCTCATCGGCATTCGGGCCGAGGTTGCCTGCGCATAGCCCGAGGGCCGGTCGCGCGGCCGACTCCGTTAAGGACTTGACCTTTAGCCCAAGGGCGTCATAGGCGGTCGCGAAATCTTTGGCGGCCGATGCCCAGCCCGACTTGTGCATTCTCTCGTCGTAGTCCCGGGAGTCTGCACTCCACGCGGCCAGCTCCTCCAGAGCCACCACGACGTCGATCTGGCGGTTCTGATCCCAGAAGGCGTCAGGCGAGGTGAGGCACTGGGCTATCTCGCGGAGCGCGTCGTCCCCGAAGAACCACGTGGTCCCGCTGCCTCTTGACATGGATCAGCTCCTTCGCGACAACAACGATCTAGCATGGCCAGGCGAGCGAAGCAACTTGCCGTCAGCCTCGCAGAGTTGGTTCATCGGCAGAGGACACACAACCGCAGGCTGGCGCGGTGAGAACTTTCCATACGTCTTCAAGGGCGGCCTCCGGCCGCCGCGCGGAGCCACTTCGCCGGCCGTCCGCGCCTTGCCGCTTCGCTCCCGGCGCGGACCGGCAGGGGCATCCGCGAGCCCGGCGGACACGCCGAAGCCCCGGCGTCCTCCACGCAACGAGGACGCCGGGGCTTCAGCCTGCGCTGGGGCAAACCCCGAGGGGTCGCCGCCAAGCTTGTTGTGGAACCTCCGCTACACCTTGAAGATATGAATCTCCTATGCATACCCTCTATAGGGACTGCATAAGGAGGGCTGATGACCAACAAGGATCTTCTTCGCGAACTGGCTGCGCACCTGGAGGCTGCAGCTTCGCTGGTGCGCCGCCTTGCCGAGGACGACGCCGCCACCCCACCGCCGATTGCCGACGAAGAGTTGTCCGCTTCTGACTGGGTCACTTACGCCCGCGAGCTGCATCCTGCGCTCGGCGACCGCCAAGCCCAGGTCCTCAGCGAGGTCGCAAAGGCGCATCCGCAAGGCACCGGCACCGGTCCGATCTGGCGAGCCATCGACTACGAGCAGACGAATACCTACCTGGCGCTCGGTGCCTTGAGCCGCCAGGGTTTGGTGCAGAAAGACGAGAGCGCCAAGCCACACCGGTACTACCTGGGCCCCGCTCTCATCGAGTACGCCAGTAGGCGCAAGCGCGATTAGGTCGACCGTCCCGACCGACCGTCCCGACAGTGGCCGATGTCGCACAATCGTGCCTCCGGCGGGCAGAGCCTCCGGCCCTACGACCCGGGGATGCCGACCCGGACGGGCTGTTCGGGGTGAGCCTGGCCCGGGCCGTAGCCTCCGGCGGCCGGGGCTACTCGCCCCGGACCCTCGGCGACTCTGGGATGCCCCGGCCGCGACCGGGTACCCGTCGCACACCGGAGGCCACCAGACCGCGCCGGTCCACCTCGGAACCGCACGCACACACCCCCACCCCATGATCGTTAGGTACACGAGGGGTACAGATGCCGCCTGGAAACACTGAATAACGGTGGAAGTTGATATACGGTGTAGGACCTGCTCAACGGCTTGGTCGACGCCACTCCCCCAGGTCAACCGCCAAGCGCAGTTAGTTCGCGATGCACTTCGACTGCTGAGCACGTACGTCAGCACCGGCCGGGCCGGCTCCGCGATGGCGGAGCCGGCCCGGCCGTTCACGCAGCGCGGTCCGGCCCTTCACGGCGGCGCAACGCGGCCCGGACGCCGGCCACCGCCACGACCACCACCAGCACCGTCATCAGCACCGCGCCCGGTGCCTTGCTGAACCGGGCCAGGTTGGATCCGTCCGGCAGGGTGAGCGCCGACGCGACCGCGCAGGGCGCCACGAACCAGACCTGCCGGGCCAGCGGCACCGCCGCGACCGCGAGCACTGTCAGCGGCCAGATCGCGTACCAGGGGTGGAAGACCGGGGCGAGCAGCACCGTGGCGGCGAGCGCCAGCCCCGCGCCGAGCAGCGCCACCCGGGGGCGGGCCAGCGTCAGCCGGGCCACCCGCTGCCGGGTGTCGTTGAGCCGCCGCAGCGCCGTCCACGCCTGCCACCACAGGGCGACGAGCGTCCCGGCGAGCAGCACCAGCGCGACCGTCCGGGCCACCGGCACCGCCGCGGGCCGCTGCCCGGCCAGTTCACCGGCGTAGTCGATCACGAAGCCGATCGCTGTGGGCGGGGAGGTCCACTGCTGCGAGTCGCCGCTGTGGCCGAGCCCTTCCACCCAGCCCAGCCCGAGGCCGGTGGCGAGCGACACGACCAGCAGCGTGCCGAGCACCGAGGCGGCCAGCTGCCCGCCGTCGCGCAGCAGCGCCCGCCAGGTGTAGCGGCCGAGCACGGCGGCGAGCGCCGCGAACGGCAGCGCCACGACGGCGACCGCCTTCACCGCCACGGCCAGGCCGAGCAGCACCCCGGCCACCAGCAGCGCGCGCGGCTTGCCCGGCAGGCGGACCAGCACCAGCAGGCCGAGCAGGAGCAGCCCGAGCGCGAGCGCGTCGTTGTGCGCGCCCGCCACGAGGTGGATCCCGACCAGCGGGCACGCGAGCACCAGCCAGGCGGCGCGGCGGGCGGGCACCCCGGCGGCGCGGGCCAGGCCGGGCAGGCAGAGCGCGGCCAGCAGTACCCCGGCCACCGCGACCAGCCGCAGCGCCACGATCGTCCCGATCAGGCCGCCACCGGCGAGGACTGCGAGCCCGGCCAGCAGCACGAAGAACGGCCCGTACGGCGCCGGGGTGTCCCGCCAGATCGGCGACACCGAGTCGGTCCACGGGCAGCCGGCCGCCGCGACCCCCACCCGGTACGGGCTGAGCCCCTGCGTCCACGTCCAGCCCTGGCAGGCGTACGAGTAGACGTCGCGGCTGCCGATCGGCGGCGCGGCGAGCAGCGGCAGCGACCAGAGCCCGGCGGTCACGTACGCCCACCGGCCGGTCGGTGCGCCCCACCGCAGCGACCACCAGGCGCCCACCAGCAGCAGCGTCCCGGCCAGCCAGCAGCCGAGCATCACCGGCCCGTGCGGTGCGGCCCAGATCGCGGTGAGCGTGCCGCGCGGTGGTGTGCCCGGTAGCGCGCCGCCGAGCCATCCGGCGACGGTGAGCAGTACGGCACCGGCGAGGCCGGCGTAGCGGGCGAGACCGGCGGCGATCGGCCGGACGGGTCCGTCGGGCTCGCTCACCGGCACACTCCTCAGTCCACGGGAACCGGCTGCCGGCCCTTGCGAGCCGACCGTACCAACCACACGACCACCCCGATCACGAACAGGGTCATCAAGGGCGCACCGGGCATCTTGGTGTACCGGGGTAAACCGGTGCCGTCGGCCAGCACCAGGAACGACGACACCACTGTGACGATCGAGAACCAGAGCGTGCGGTGCGCGGTGGCGGCGAGCACGGCCAGCGGCCACAGCCAGTACCAGGGGTGGAACAGCGGGGAGAGCGCGACGGTGGCGGTCAGCGCCAGCCCGGCGTGCCAGAACGGCTCACCGCGACGGAACGACCGGAACCAGAGCCAGATCAGCACGGCGACCAGCACGACCATGCCGATCGCCCGGGTCACCGGCAGTGCATCGACGTGCACGCCGAACGGCGCGAGCAGGTAGCCGACGGTCTGCCCCACCGCCGTCGGCGGCGACGTCCAGGCCACCACCAGCCCGCCCTGTTCCAGCCCGCCGACGAACCCCAGCCCCAGCCCGGAGGCGAGGGTCACGGCGGCGAGCGCGGCGAGCGAGCCGCCGACCACCCACCCGCCGTCGCGCACCAGCGTCCTGATCCGGTACGCCCCGACGATCGCGGCCAGCGCGGCGAACGGCATCACGACCAGCGCGGTGATCTTGACGGCGGCGGCCAGTCCGAGCAGCGCCCCACCGGCGAGCAGCGGTCCGGGCCGGCCCGGCCGGGCGGCCACCACGGCCAGCCCGGCCACGAGCAGGCCGATCATCAGCGCGTCGTTGTGCGCGCCGGACACCAGGTGCACGGGCACCAGCGGGCTCGCCAGCGCCAGCCAGAGCGCCCGCCGCGGCGGCACCCCGCAGCGGCGGGCCAGCACCGGCAGCGCCCACGCGGTGAGCGCCACCCCGGCCACGGCCAGTACCCGGAACAGCGCGACGGCGGCGAGCAGCGAGCCGGTGGCCTCCACCACCGCGCCGGCGAGCAGCACGAACAGCGGCCCGTACGGCGCCGGGGTGTCCCGCCAGATGTAGGAGATGGTGTCCAGCCAGGGGCAGGGCAGCGCTGAGACGCCCTGCTCGTAGGGGTTGATCCCGGCCGAGAAGCTGGCGCCCTGGCAGGCGTACGCGTACACGTCCCGGCTGCCCAGCGGCGGCGCGACCAGCATCGGCAGCAGCCACAGCGCGACTGTGACCAGCACCCACCGGGACGACGGCACCCGGTCCCGCAGCGACCACCAGGCCCACGCCAGCAGCGCGGTGCCGACCAGCCACAACCCGATGATCAGCGGCCCGTTCGGGCCCTGCCAGATGCTGACCGGGGTGGGACGCAACTCGCCGTCGGGCAGTGCGCCGCCGAGGAACGCGGCCACGGCGAGCAGCACCGAACCCGCCAGGCCGATCCAGCGCGAGAGGTGGTGAGGCACGTCCGACATGCTGCCAGTACGGTGGTTCGCGATCAGGAGGTGGGCATGCGGGGCGGTCGGGTGGTGGCGGTCTCCGCCGTGTCGGCACTCGTCCTCTGCGTGCTCTACCTCACGCTGCCGGCCACCGGTTCGGACCTGTCCGCGCAGGTCGCCCGCGCCGGGTTCTTCGCCGAGCACGGGGCCGCCCTGGTCGACCTGCGCTGGTACGGCGGCGTGCACCCGTGGGGCTACAGCCTCGTCTCGCCGCCGCTGATGGCGCTGCTCGGGGTACGCGTCACCGGCGCGCTCGCCCTGCTCGCCTCCGCCACCGCGTTCGCCGCCCTGCTGGTGCGGACCCGGGTGCCCCGTCCGCTGCTCGGCAGCCTGGTCGGCGTGGTCACGATCGCCGGCAACCTGGTGTCCGGCCGGGTCACGTACGCCCTCGGCGTCGCGTTCGGCCTGGCCGCGCTGCTCGCGCTCACCGTCCCCGCCCGCCGAGCCCGGCTCGTCGCCGCCGGTGCCGCCGCGCTGCTCGCCTCGGCGGCCAGCCCGGTGGCCGGGCTGTTCGTCGGGCTCGCCGGCGTCGCGCTGCTGCTGTCCCGCCGGTACGCCGACGGCCTGCTGCTCGCCGTACCGGCCGCGGTGCCGCTGGCAGTGACCGGGCTGCTGTTCGGCGAGGGCGGCTGGATGAACATCAGCACGGCCGACACCGTGCACGCCGTGGTGACGAGCCTGGTGGTGGCGGCTCTCGTGGCGTACCGGCCGGTGCGGGTGGGCGCGCTGCTGTCCGCGGCCGGGGTGCTGGCGTCGGCGCTGCTGCACACACCGGTCGGGCTGAACGCCACCCGCCTGGTGGTGATGTTCGCGCTGCCGGTGCTGGCCGCCGCGGCGACGCCCCCCGCATGGTTCACCGCGAGCCGCCTCGGCGGCCGACTCGGCGCGGGCCGACTCGGCGCGGGCCGTCCCGACAGCGACGCGCATGGCATTGGCCGGCTCGGCCAGGGTCGGTCCCGCCGGGCTGTCGGAGCGGCCGGGCTGGCCGCCCTGCTCGCCGTCGTCTGCTGGTGGCAGCCGCCGGTGGTCACCGCCGACCTGCGCAGCGCCGACGATCCGACGGCCGACCCGGCGTACTTCGCTCCGCTGCGCGCGGAACTGGCCCGGCGCGGGCTCACCGGACGGGTGGAGGTGCCGCCGACCCGCAACTACTGGGAGTCGGCCCGGATGGGTGAGGTGCCGCTGGCCCGGGGCTGGCTACGCCAGGCCGACATCGACCGCAACCCGCTGTTCTTCACCACTGTGCCCGGCGCGGACGGCACCGGCATTCCGCTGACCTCCGTTACCTACCGGGACTGGCTGGCCGACAACGCGGTGCAGTACGTGGCAGTGCCCGATGCCGAGTTCTCCTGGGTGGGGCGATCCGAGGCGAAGCTGGTCGAGCTGGGCCAGCCGTACCTGACCGAGGTCTGGTCGAACCGGCACTGGAAGCTGTACGCGGTGGCCGAACCCACCCCGATCGTCGGCGCGCCGGGTGAGCTGATCAGCCAGGACGGCGCCTCGATCACGTTCCGCGCCCTCGCCCCCGGCCCGATCCCGATCCGGGTACGCCACGACCGCTGGCTCACCGTCTCCAACGGCGCCACGGTCACCCGAGCCGGCAAGTGGACCACCGTGACGGTCCCCCAACCCGGCACCTACACCCTCACGAGCTGACCCGGCTAGAGATCTTGGTACGAAAAGGCCCTCATAGGGGCCGTTTGCTGCCAAGATCTCTCGGCGTTCCCGAGATGCGGAACGCATGGCTCGCGTGTCGGGACAAGCCTCGGTAGAGGAGCAGCGAAGGCGGTCAGCGAGGCCCCGGCACGCCGTGGCACCCGGGCCGGCATCCGGACTCGGGTCTAGAGGGGGGACTCCAGGATGCGCTGGACGACTGTGCGGGAGTGGCGGCCGGTGCGCAGGTACTCGTCGAGGAACTCGCCCTGGTCCTCGCGCCCCAGCAACCGCACCACACCGGCCAGCTCCACCCCGTGCCGGGGCAACTGGTCGCCGGCCCGGCCGCGTACCAGCATCAGCGCGTCGCGCACCTCGGCGGCGAGCGTCCAGCCGGCCGCCAGCTCGGCGGCGTCGGAGGCGTCGAGCAGCCCGGCGTCGCGGGCGGCGGCGAGGGCGTCGAGCGTACGGGTGCCGCGCAGGGCGGGCACCTGACCGGCGTACCGGAGCTGCAGCAACTGCACCGCCCACTCGACGTCGGCGAGCCCGCCCCGGCCCAGCTTGGTGTGGGTGGCCGGGTCGGCGCCGCGGGGCAGCCGCTCGGTCTCCACCCGCGCCTTGATCCGGCGGATCTCGACCACCTGCTCGCGGCTCAGCCCTTCGGCCGGGTAGCGCACCGGCTCGATCATGGCCTCGAACTCGGCGCCCAGGTCGGCGTCGCCGCAGACGAACCGGGCGCGCAGCAGCGCCTGCGCCTCCCACACCCGGGACCAGCGCGCGTAGTACTGCGCGTACGCGGCCAGGCTGCGGACCAGCGGGCCCTGCCGGCCCTCGGGGCGCAGGTCGGCGTCGACGCCCAGCGGCGGGTCGGGGGCGGGCGCGGACAGCAGCCGGCGCAACTCCTCGGCGATGGCGTGCGCTGCTGCGCTCGCCGCGCTCTCCTCCACCCCGGGCGGCGGGTCGTAGACGAACAGCACGTCGGCGTCGGAGAGGTAGTTCGACTCGTACCCGCCGAGCCGGCCCATGCCGATCACCGCGAAGCGCAGGCCGGGCGGTCCGGGGTGGACGGTACGGGCGGCGCGCAGCGCGGCGGCCAGCGTGGCGTCGGCGACGTGCGACAGCGCGGTGCCGACAGCCGTCACGTCCACCACTGTGGGCCGGCGTTCCCCGCCGCCGACCGGGCGCGGGGTGAGCGGGGCGAGCGAACCGGCGCGGCTGAGCACGTCGGCGGCGGCGATCCGGACCAGTTCCCGGCGGCGCAGCGCGCGGACCGCCCGGATCGCCTCGACCGGGTCGTCGTGGCGGGCGGCAGCGGCGGCGAAGCCGTCGACGAGCGTCTCCCGTGGACGCGGGGTCAGTTCGCTGTCCTCGGCGAGCAGCCGCAGCGCCTCCGGTTCGCGGGCCAGCATGTCGGCCGCGTACCGGGACGAGGACAGCACCCGGGCCAGCCGGCGCGCCACCGGGCCGGAGTCGCGCAGCAGGCGCAGGTACCAGGGGGTGCTGCCGAGCTTGTCGGAGACCTGCCGGTAGTTGAGCAGTCCGCGGTCCGGTTCGGGGGCGTCGGCGAACTCGTCGAGCAGCACCGGCAGCAGCGTGCGCTGGATGGCGGCGGTCCGGCTGACCCCGCCGGTGAGCGCCTGGAGGTGCCGCAGCGCGCCGGCCGGGTCGGCGAAGCCGAGCACCTCCAGCCGGTGCCGGGCCGCCTCGGGCGTGAGGCGCAGCCCTTCGGCCGGTACGCGGGCCACGGATTCGAGCAGCGGCCGGTAGAGCAGTTTGGCGTGCAGCCGGCGTACCTCGGTGGCGTGGGTGACCCACTCGGCGCGGAACTCCTCGACGGCGCTGCGGCCCGGCGTGGCCGCGTAGCCGAGCGCGGCGGCGAGCCAGCGCAGCGCGGCCGGTTCGGTCGGCACGGTGTGGGTGCGGCGCAGGGCCTGGAGCTGGAGCCGGTGCTCGACGGCGCGCAGGAAGCGGTAGCCACGCAGGAGCGCCTCCCCGTCGGCGCGGCCCACGTAGCCGCCGGCGACGAGCGCGCGCAGCGCCGGCACGGTGCCGGGCACCCGCAGCGACTCGTCGCCCCGGCCGTGCACGAGCTGGAGCAGCTGGACGGCGAACTCGATGTCGCGCAGCCCGCCCGGGCCGCGCTTGATCTCGCGTTCCAGCTCCTTCGGCGGCACGTTGTCGAGGATCTTGCGGCGCATGGACCGGACGTCCTCGACCGCCTCGGGGCGCTCGGCGGCGGTCCACACGAGCGGGGCCAGCGCGTCGATCCACTCCTTTGCGAGTTCCAGGTCTCCGGCGGCCGGGCGGGCCTTGAGCAGCGCCTGGAACTCCCAGGTGCGCGCCCAGCGCTTGTAGTAGGCGAGGTGGCTGGCGAGCGTGCGCACCAGCGGCCCCCGGTTGCCCTCGGGACGCAGCGCCGCGTCGACCGGCCACGCCACCAGCCCGCAGATCTGGATCAGCCGGGTGGCGATCTGGGTCGCGGCGGGCAGGTCGTCGTCGGTGGCGGAGACGAAGATGACGTCGACGTCGGAGACGTAGTTCAGCTCGTCGCCACCGCACTTGCCCATCGCCACCACTGCGAGCCGGGGGCGCGGCGTGCCCTCCGGCAGCTCGTCGGCGGCGATGTCGTAGGCGGCGGCCAGCGTGGCGTCGGCCAGCCCGGACAGCGCCGCCATGGTCTGCTCCAGGCCGCGCCCGCCGGTCAGGTCGGCCGCCGCGATCCGCAGCAGCGCGAGCCGGTACGCCTGCCGCAGCAGCGGGACCGCGCCGGTGACGGTGGTGAGCCGGGCGGCGACGCCGAGGTCGAGCCGCCCTTCCGCGGTGGGGGCGAGCCCGTCCGGCTCGGTCGCCAGCACCGCCCACTGCCCGGGGTTGGCGACCAGATGGTCGCCGAGCGCGGACGAGGCGCCGAGCACCGCGATCAGCCGGCGGCGCAGCCCGGGGTCGGCGGCCAGGGCGTCGCGTACGGCCACCTCGTCGCCGGAGCGCCGCTCGGACTCGACCAGCCGGTGCAGCTGACGCAGGGCCAGGTCCGGGTCGGCGGCGCGGGACAGCGCGGCGAGCAGTTCGGCGGCGCGTTCGTCGGCGGGTTCCTGGGTGTCGGGCCGCCACAGGGCGAGCCCGTCCGGGCCGAGCAGGTCCGCGGCGCGGGTGGCGCCGTCGCCCTCGGCGAATCCGTAGCGGGCCAGGCGCCCGCGGGCCGGCCGGGTCACCGTCAGGCCCCGAGCAGCGGCAGGCTACGGCGCGGGTTGTCGTCGCCGAGTTCGCCGAGCGCGAGCGCGGCGAACCGGATCGCGAACGGCTGCCACGCCTCCTCGACGTCGGCCATCACCCGGTCGCAGGCCGCCACCACCAGCTCCGGGTCGTAGCCCAGCTCGGCCAGCACGGCCGAGTCGCGGGACCACTCGGCGATCATCGCGGTGTCGCACTCGATGTGGAACTGCAGGCCCCAGGCCCGGTCGCCGAGCCGGAACGCCTGGTGCGGGTAGCGGGTGGACGCGGCGAGCAGCGTCGCGCCGTGCGGCAGCTCGGTGATCTCGTCGGCGTGCCACTGGAGGACGTCGGGCATCAGCGGCACGTACCGGAACAGGGGGTCGTCCTCGGCGGCGTCGCGCCGCCCGACGAGCGCCGGACCGACCTCCGGACCGGACGGGCTGCGTTCGACCCGGCCCGCGTGCGCGGTGGCCAGCAGTTGCGCGCCGAGGCAGACGGCGAGCGTGGGCACGCGCCCGCGGACCGCCTTGCGCAGCAGCCCCTCCAGCGCCGGGAACCAGGGCGCGCCGGGGCCGCCGTCGCGCCCCGGGTATGCCTGCTGGTCGCCGCCGAGCACCACCAGCGCGGCGTACCCCTCCAGGTCGCCGGGGAGCGGGTCACCGGCGTGCGGACGCAGCACGCGCAGCTCAAGGCCCCCTTCGGTGAGCCACTCCCCCAGGCGGCGGAGGTCGTCGGTCGGGTCGTTCTCGATCACCAGCGCGGTCGCCACGACGTCGAGGCTAACCGGTACGCCCGACAGGGCACGGTCCGGCAGGCCCTAGGCTCCGATCGTGCCTGACGACTGCCTGCGCCCACCGGCCCTGCGTCCCGGCGACGCGGTGATGCTGGTGTCCCCGTCCGGGCCGACCCGTCCCGAACGGGTGGCCCGCGGCATCGAGCTGCTCACCGGCTGGGGGCTGCGGCCGGTGCCCGCGCCGAACGCGTACGCCAGGCGGGGTTACCTGGCCGGCGACGACGCGCTGCGGGCCGCGGACCTGAACGCGGCGTTCGCCGACCCGGAGATCCGCGGGGTGATCTGCACCCGGGGCGGCTACGGCGCGCAGCGGGTGGTTGACCTGATCGACATGGCGGCGGTACGCCGGGATCCGAAGGTGGTGGCCGGGTTCTCCGACATCACCGCGTTGCAGTTCGCGCTCTGGCGGGGCGCCCGCCTGGCCGGGGTGCACGGGCCGGGCGCCGCGTGGCGGGACGAGCGCACGCCGATCCGCTCGGCGGAGTCGCTGCACGCCGCGCTGACCAGCGCCGAGCCGGTGACGGTGACGGCGGTCGAGGCGGAGGAGACGTTCCCGGTGCGGGTGCCCGGCCGGGCCGAGGGCCGGCTGCTCGGCGGCAACCTGTGCCTGATCACCGCGTCCATCGGCACCCCGGACATGCCCGACCTGACCGGGGCGATCCTGCTGGTCGAGGAGGTGCAGGAGCCGCCGTACAAGATCGACCGGATGCTCACCCACCTGCGCCGCTGCGGTGCGCTGGACGGGATCGCCGGGGTGGCGGTCGGCCAGTTCACCGAGTGCGCGGACGGCTGGGACATCACAGTCGTGGACGTGCTCACCGACCGCCTGGGCGACCTGGGCGTGCCGGTCCTCGGCGGCCTACCCATCGGCCACGGCCCCAACCAGCTCACCGTCCCGGTGGGTACCCCCGCCACCCTGGACGCCACCACAGGCACCCTGACGGCAACCGCCGCCGTCCGCCAAGGCTGAGGCCCACCCCGGCGATCATGAGGTTGGCGGCAGTTCAGAGATCCACAACTGCCGCCAACCTCATGATCAACGCTGAAGCGGCGTGAGGTGGGCCACGGCACCGATCTCCAAGGCGGCCCAGACCGCGCCGTCGGGGGTGACCGTGAGGCCGTGGGGTTCCGAGGCCGGGGTGGGCAGGGTGTGGGCGGTGATGTGGCCGTCCGGGTCGACGTGGCCGATGCGGTTGGCGCCCCACTCGGTGAACCAGCAGCCACCGGCCGGATCGGCGACGATCGCGTGCGGGCGCGCCGCCCGGTCCGGCAGCGGGAACTCGTCGATCCGCCCGTCCGGCATTATCCGGCCGATCTGCCCGGCGACGATCTCGACGAACCAGAGCGCGCCGTCACCGCCCCGGGTGATGCCGACCGGCCCGGCCGCCTCGGTGGGCAGCGGATGCACAGTCACCGACCCGTCCAGGCCGACCCGGGCGATCGCGTTCGCCTGGTTGAGCGTGAGCCAGAGCGCGTCGTCCGGCCCGGCCGCCAGCATCGACGGGAAACCCTTGGTCACCGGCAGCGGGAAGGACGTCACCTCCCCGTCGACGCTCACCCGGCCGATCGTGTCGTCGCTCATGCCGGCGTACCAGAGCGCGCCGTCCGCACCCACCGCCAGCCCGCAGGGGCCGCAGCCGGGCGGCAGCGCCACCGAGCCGGTCTCGCCGTCGACTGTGATCCGGCCGAGCCGGTCGTCGCCCGAGCGGGTGTACCAGAGTGCGCCGTCGGGGCCGCCGACGATGATCAGCGGGCGGCTGCCGGGCGGGTCGTCGCGGTAGGTCCGTACCTCACCGTCGAGGCCGAGCCGGGCGACGCCGCCGGAGCCGGCCAGCGCCAGCCAGAGCGCGCCGTCGGGCCCCACCGTGATCGAGTACGGCCCGGAGCCCGGCCCGGTGAGCGGGATCTCGCGGATGGCGGGCTGTGTCATCGAGTGGCCTTTCGTCGGGTTTCGCCTAGCCTCGCGGGCGCTCCGGCACCCCGGCAACACGAATAATTCGGGCCTTCCGGACGGGATTGCCAGCTCGCTGACAGGTTCGCCACGGGTGGCCCTCAGTTCCGGCGACCACTGTCGGTGACGTCATCGCACCACCACCGAACAGGAGAATCGCATGATCCGCACGATGTCGAAGAAGCACCTGCTGGCCGGCCTGGCCGCCGCCGGCGTGCTCGGCGTCGGGATCGCCGCCCCGACGGTGGCGCTCGCCGACGACAAGAGCCCGAACCCGTCTTCGAGCGCCAGCAGCACCACCGACCAGGGTGACGACCGCCGCCAGAAGCACGCCGACCGGCAGGCCGAGTTCTCCGAGGCGCTCGCCAAGGAGCTGGGCGTCTCGACCGACAAGGTCACCGCGGCGCTGGAGAAGCTGCACGAGCAGCGCCAGGGCGATCGCCCGGAGCGGCCGGAGCGGCCGTCGACCGAGGACCGGCAGGCCGCGCTGAAGGAGCGGCTGGACCAGGCCGTCACCGACGGCAAGCTCACCCAGGAGCAGGCCGACGCGGTGCTCAAGGCCGCCGAGGCGGGCGTGTTCCCGGGCCCGGGCAAGGGCGGCCCGGACGGCAGGCCCGGCCACCACGGCAAGGGTGGCGACAAGGGCGGCCCGGAGGGCAAGGCCGACCAGGGCGCCGAGGCCGAGCAGGAGGGCCAGGGCGGCAAGTGACGCGGTGGCCCCGCCGCCCCTCACCGGCCGTTCCCTCCTCCTGGCCGGCGCCCGGCGGGGCCACCCACGCCTGATCCCCTCGGACCGCGGCGGGGTGGTGGTGCACTCGCACCGCCACCCCGCCGCGCCCGTGTCAGCGCAGGTACGGCCCGTCCGCGCCGATCTTGCCCGGCGCCGGGTTGCCGGGCAGGTCGAGCACGTAGACCCGGAGGTTGCCCTTGCCGCCGGCCGCGGCGGTGAGCGTGCCGTCGGTGACCGTCTTCACGTCGCCGGTGACCGCGTCCACGTACCGGCCGTTCGGCACCCCGCGGAACGTGGCGCCGCCGGACACGGTGACCAGCGCGAAGCTGTCCACCGTGCCCTGGGTGAAGCGCCGCTTGTACGCCATCGCGCCGCTCACACCCTCGGTCGAGTACTGCCCCTTCTGCAGGGCCGGCACTGCCCGCCGGATCAGGTTGAGCCGCTGCACGTGCTTGACCAGCGGCTGGGCGAGCGTGGTGGCCACCGCCCCGCCGGCCGAGCCGACCACCCCGAAGTCGGCGGCGGTGACGCTGCCGGCCAGGTGGTCGCCGTAGTAGGCCCGTCCGGTGGTGGCGAGCGGGCAGGTCGGCCCGCAGTCGATCCGGGCGCCCTTGCGGAACTCGATCTCCGAGCCGTAGTAGAGCGTAGGGATGCCGCGGAACGTCCACATCAGGCTCATGTTCTCCGCCCAGGCGTCGGTGCCGCCGGTGTACCGGGTGGAGGACTTGTTCGGCCCGTAGTCGTGGCTGTCGACGTAGACCACGTTGTACGTGGCGTCGTTGTAGCTGTCGTCGGAGTCCTTCCCGTTGCCGAACGCGTTGCCGGCGTCGGAGAAGTTCATGTGCATCCGCATGTCGATGACGTTCATGCCGGAGAACTGCGAGCGGTCCGGCGCGTGGTACGTGTTGCCGCGCAGGAACGCGTTGTCGGTGGTCGGCTGCCCGTTCGGGCCGAGCAGCTGCTCGTGGTCGTACTGCTCGATCGCGGCGCGTACGTCGTCCGGGCTGTACTCCTTGCGCTCCTTCCAGGTGTAGAACTGCGCGGAGTGGTTGACCGAGCCGCGGTTCCACTTGTCGTTGACGAACGCGGCCACCTCGCCGAAGACGTAGAAGTCCTTGCCCTTCTCGCCGAACCGGGCGACCGCGTGCTGCTGGATGGCGGGCAGGAAGCGCCGGTTCCAGGTGACCCGGGGGATGTGCACGGCGGTGTCGATCCGGAAGCCGTCCACGCCCATGTCGATGAACCGGTTGTACGCGTCGATCAGGTACTGCTGCACGGCGGCGTTCTCGGTGTTGAAGTCGGCCAGGTCCTCGTGCAGCCAGCAGCTGCGTGAGTCCTCACCCTCCCAGTTGCCGATCCAGCACTGGTGGTACTTGTCGGCGGGGAAGAGCTTGCTGGTCGGGACCGGCCACTGGCACTGGTAGAGCGTGTAGCCCTCGGGGCTGCGCCCGCCGGTCGGCGTACCCCAGTTCAGGCACTGGTTTCCGGCCGGCGCGGCGGACGACCACACGTCGCCGTTGTAGGGCCGGCCCTTGGCCTTGGCGTTCTGCGCCGGGGTGAGCGCCGGGTCGTTCCCGGTCGCCTCGACCATCGGGTCGTACTCCCGGCCGGCCTGCGGCTGGTCGTAGTACCACTTCCACTGGTCGTCGCGGGTGCCGTAGACGGTGGGCGTGAACAGGCCCTTGGCGCCCCACCGGGAGCTGTGGTTGTAGACCACGTCCTGGAAGATCTTGATGCCCTTGGCGTGCGCGGCGTTGATCAGGTCCTGGTAGGAGGCGCCCGCGCTCTCCAGCCGCGGGTCCACCCGGTAGAAGTCCCAGCCGTGGTAGCCGTGGAAGTCGTAGTCGGACCGGTTGAGCACGACCGGGGTGATCCAGAGCGCTGAGAAGCCGAGCGCCTTGATGTAGTCGAGCTTGTCGACCAGCCCCTTGAAGTCGCCCCGGAACATCGGGTCGTCGTTGGCCGCGTTGCCGGAGGCGACGTGCTGGCTGCCGCCGCGGTTGTTCGTGGGATCGCCGTCGGCGAACCGGGCGGTCATCACGAAGTAGATGGTGTCCTCGCGCGGGTCGCCGCCCAGCGGGGTGCCGCCGGTCTGCGGGGTGCCGGTGGTCGCGGAGGCGGGCGCACTCGCCGCCGACCGGTTGCCGGCCGCGTCCAGGGCCCGCACGGTCCAGGTGTACGCGGTGCCGGGCCGCAGGTCGTACGCGACGTGCCGGGTGGTGGCGCTGGTGACCGTGGTGCCGCCGGCTCCCCCGGTGCGGGTCAGCTCGTACCCGGTGACGCCCCGGTCGTCGGTGGCGGCGGTCCAGGTCAGGGTGACCGCCAGCCCGTCGGCGACGGCGGTGAGGCCGCCCGGCGTGGACGGCGGGGTGGTGTCCGGGGTGACCGGCGCGCACGGGTCCGCGGCGGCGGCGGTGACCCGGCCGTTGTCGACGACGCTGCGCCCCGCGCCCAGGGTGTAGTCCGCGCCGCCGTTGTTGTCCCAGGCGCCGGCGGTGTTGTTGAACGCGGCGGTCAGGCCGGTGGCCGTGCCGAGGTCGACGATCCGGCGGGCCCAGCCGGCGCAGCGCGTCTCCATGGCGACGCCCGGGGCGGTGGTCCAGGCGCCGCCGGCGGGCCGGTAGTGCAGGTTCGCGGCGGTCCAGCCGCGCGGCGTGAGGTGGTACCAGACCTCGGCGGTGTTCCCCGGCGTCGGGCTCGGCGCGACAGTGGTGGACGGGCTCGGAGTCGGGGTGCCGGACGGCGACGGGGTGGCGCACGGGTCGCCCGTGCCGATCCGGCCGCCGGCGACGGTCACGGTGCCGGCGCCGAGGCGGTAGTTGGCGCCGTTGTTGTTGTCCCAGACGCCGCTGCCGTTGGTGAAGACGACCTGGGCGCCGGTGGCAGCGCCCAGGTCGACGGTCTTGCGACGCCAGCCGGCGCAGGCGGTGTCCATCGGCACGCCGGGCACCGGCGTCCATGCCTGCCCGTCCACGCCGTAGTGGATGTTGACGGACGTGCCCCAGGCGGCCGGTGGCTGGTAGTAGACGGTGACGGTGTTCGCCGCCGCGGCGGCGGTGAACGGCAGCAGCGCGGCGAGCACGCCGGCGGCGAGCGCGAACGCTCCCCACCGGCGGCGGTTGGTGGTGGTGCCCCTCATGGCGCTCTCCTGACACCCACGCCCGCACGACGGGCGCAAGGGGATGAAGGCGTTGCAAGAACTTGCGACGCGTGGTGCCAGGAAGTTACCAGCTTCGATTCCACGAAACCAGTGGTTCACAGTAGACACGGGCGTAACGGATTGCACGGCCCGCAACGACTTGCTCCCGGCCGGCGACCGGCCGGGCCGGGAGCAAGGGCGCGGCGCTCAGCCCTCGGCGGGCGGGGTGAACACGCCGAGCAGGTTGCCCGACGGGTCGCGCAACAGGGCACGCACCAGACCGGTCGGCGTGGTCACCGGCGCCGTCAGAACGGTGCCGCCGGTCGCCTCCGCCCGGCGGCAGGTCTCCGGCACGTCCGCCACCTCGGCGTAGAAGATCGCGTAGTTGCCGGTGTCCGTGTCCCGGATCGCGCCGCCGATCCCCCGCTCACCGCCGGCCGTCGTCTGCCGGTACGACCCGCTCGGGCCGCCCTGCTCGTCGAAACTCCAGCCGAACAGCTCGGAGTAGAACCGCTGCGCCTCGTCCGGGCGGTCGGAGCCGATCTCGAACCAGGTCACGGGCGTGCTGGACATGCTTCCTCCTGAGGTTCGCGCCGGCGGTCGGCCGACGTCGTCAGGATTCAGCCTCGTATCGGGCCACGACAGCGTCCTGTCGGTGTTTCCACCCGGATCAGACCAGGGTGAGCGGGCGCACCCGGTCGACCGGCACGTCGAGGTCGCCGGGACGCAACTCCCGGGTCACCGGCTCGGCCAGCGGATGCACCGACAGGATCCGGTCGGTGCGGAAACAGCGCAGACCGTCGCGCAGCCGGCACCAGGCGACCAGGTACCAGTGCACCGAGTTGCCCAGGTAGGCCAGCGGCTCCACGTCGCGCGCCGAATCGGCACCGCCGCGGTCGGCGTACCGCAGGCGCAGGACCCGCCCGGCGGCGACCGCGTCGGCGACGGCGGCCGGGACGGGTGTGCCCGGCCCGTCGCCGACCAGGTGCACCCGGCCGGCGAGGCGGTGCGCCTCGGCCACCGCGGCGGGCGGCATCACCGCGACCAGCTTGCGCAGCGCGGCGCCGGCCGCCGGGGCGAACGGTGAGCCGCCGAGCCGGTGCAGCGCGACGGCCATCGCCACCGCCTCGGCCGGTGTCAGGTTGACCGGCGGCAACGTGCGCGCCCGGTCGACCACGTAGCCGCCGGCGCGGCCCGGCTCGGCCCAGATCGGCACCCCGGCGCCCTGCAACGCGGAGATGTCGCGCTCGACGGTGCGGGTGCTCACCTCGAAGCGGCGGGCCAGCCAGGACGCGCTGCGCGGGCGCGGCGAGACCGCCCGCAGCTCCTCGACCAGGGCGTAGAGGCGGTCGGTGCGGTTCACCCCCGGACGCTAACCCGGGGGTACGACACCCCTCAGGCGATGCAGGCGCAGACGATCAGCGCGGCGCCGAAGTGGGTGGCGGCGCTGACCCGGGCCGCCGGGTGCGGCTCGTCGGCGGCGATGACGTCGCCCAGCTTGCCCGGGGTGAGCAGGTCCAGCACCAGGAACGCCAGCGCCATCACCAGCAGGCCGACCAGCCCGAACACCACAGTGGACGCGAGCCCCTTGGTGAACGAACTGTAGCTGGTCAGCACGGCGGTGAAGACGATGCCGGCGATGCCGAGCTGGTTGGCGGCGAGCAGCAGCGCGGCGTTGCCGTTGCGGCGCACCCAGATCAGCTCCCGCAGCTTGCCCGGGGTGAGCAGATCGACGAGCAGGAATCCGGCGGCCATCAGGGCGACCCCGACCATCCCGAACACGATGCTCTGCCACGCCCCGTCGAGCAGATCTCCCAGCACCAACGCCTCCCCGGCTCACGCCGCCCGGCGGTGGTGCCGGGGCGGTGCCGCAGACGATAGCGGCACCGCGCCAGCGTGATCTAGAGCGAGAGGTAGCGCTGCCGCTCGTACGGGGTGACCTCGCGGCGGTACTGCTCCCACTCGGAGCGCTTGTTGCGCAGGAAGAAGTCGAAGACGTGCTCGCCGAGCACCTCGGCCACCAGCTCGGAACCGGCCATCACGTCGATCGCCTCGGCCAGGTTCTCCGGCAGCGCCTCGTACCCCATGGCGCGGCGCTCGGCGCTGCTCAGCGACCAGACGTCGTCCTCGGCGCCCGGGGGCAGCTCGTAGCCCTCCTCGATGCCCTTGAGGCCGGCGCCGAGCATCACCGCGAACGCGAGGTAGGGGTTGGTCGCGGAGTCCAGCGAGCGGACCTCGACCCGGGCCGAGTTCGGCTTGCCGTACGCGGGCACCCGCACCAGCGCGGACCGGTTCAGGTGACCCCAGCAGACGTACGCGGGGCTCTCGGTGATCCGGTCCGGCAGCGCCTGCGGGAACAGCCGCTTGTACGAGTTGACCCACTGGTTGGTGACGGCGGTGTACTCCCGGGCGTGGGTGAGCAGCCCGGCGATGAACGACTTCGCGACCTTGGAGAGCTTCATCGGGTCGCCGGCGTCGTGGAACGCGTTGCGCTCCCCCTCGAACAGCGACAGGTGCGTGTGCATGCCGCTGCCCGGCTGGTCGGTGAACGGCTTCGGCATGAAGCTGGCCTGCACGCCGGTGGAGAGCGCGACCTCCTTCACCACGTGCCGGAACGTCATGATGTTGTCGGCGGTGGTGAGCGCGTCGGCGTAGCGCAGGTCGATCTCCTGCTGGCCCGGGGCGACCTCGTGGTGGCTGTACTCCACCGAGATGCCGATCCGTTCCAGCGCCAGCACGGCCTGGCGGCGGAAGTCCCGCGCGACGGCGTGCGTGGTGTGCTCGAAGTAGCCGCCGGTGTCCACCGGGGTGGGCACCGAGCCGTCCTGCGGACCGTTCTCCAGCAGGAAGAACTCGATCTCCGGGTGGGTGTAGAAGGTGAAGCCCTTGTCGGCCGCCCGGGAGAGCATCCGGCGCAGCACGTGCCGCGGGTCGGCCCAGGACGGGCTGCCGTCGGGCAGCATGATGTCGCAGAACATCCGGGCGCTCTCGCCGCTGACCCCGCCCTCGAACGGGAAGACCTGGAACGTGGTCGGGTCCGGCATGGCCACCATGTCCGACTCGAACACCCGGGCGAAGCCCTCGATCGCTGAGCCGTCGAAGCCGATGCCCTCCTCGAAGGCCGCCTCCAGCTCCGCCGGGGCCACCGAGACGCTCTTGAGCGTGCCGAGCACATCGGTGAACCACAGCCGGACGAAACGGATGTCCCGCTCTTCCAGCGTGCGGAGGACGAACTCCTGCTGACGGTCCACTTCCACCCCTCGTGACACGTACGTCCGCACCGGTCGGGCCGGCCCGGCCTGACCGCCCAGTCTCCACCGGGCTCGTTACGCCGACGTTACGCCTTCCCCGGCCGGCCGTCCCGCCGTGTCCGGCCGGGCGGGACGCGCGCTGCGCCGCCCCGGTCTCCCGCGACCTGTCGGATTCGGCCCGGACGGCTGGGGGAAGATAAACGCATGCCCACCCTGCGTCTCGCCCTGTGCCAGGTCAACCCGACGGTAGGCGACCTCGCCGGAAACGCCGGCCTGGTCCGCTCGTGGACCCGTCAGGCCGCCGACGCCGGCGCCCAGCTCGTCCTGTTCCCCGAGCTGATGCTCACCGGTTACCCCGTCGAGGACCTGGTGTTCCGCCGCTCGTTCGTGGCCGCGTCCCGCGCCGCGCTGCACCGGCTCGCCGCCGACCTGGCCGCCGACGGCCTCGGTGACCTGCCGGTCCTGGTCGGCTACCTGGACGCGGACGGCCCTCCCCAGGTCAGCTCGGACGCGGAACCGGGCCGGGGCGCCCGCAACGCGGCGGCGGTGCTGCACCGGGGCGAGGTGGTGGCCACCTACTTCAAGCACCATCTGCCCAACTACGGCGTCTTCGACGAGGACCGCTACTTCGTGCCCGGTGACACGCTGACAGTGGTGCGCGTCGGCGGGGTGGACGTGGCGCTGACCATCTGCGAGGACCTGTGGCAGGCCGGCGGGCCGTTCGCGGTGGCCCGGGAGGCGGGCGTCGGGCTGGTGCTGAGCATCAACGGCTCGCCGTACGAGCTGAACAAGGACGACGTGCGACTGCCGCTGGTGCGCCGGCGCGCCGCCGAGGCCGGGGCCGCCATCGCGTACGTGAACATGGTCGGCGGCCAGGACGAGCTGGTCTACGACGGCGACTCGATGGTCGTCGCCGCGGACGGCACGCTGCTGACCCGGGCGCCGCAGTTCGTCGAGCACCTGCTCGTGCACGACCTGGAGTTGCCGGCGGCGACCGGGGCGCCCGGCGGGACCGTCGCGCCGGCCGACGGGATGCGGGTGGCCCGCCACGAGATCCCGGCGATCCCGGCCGCGCCGTCCGGTCCGGCTGCGGACGGCGGGATCATCGAGCCGGTCGCCGACGAGGCCGAGGTGTGGCACGCGCTGGTGCTGGGCCTGCGCGACTACATCGACAAGAACCGCTTCCCCTCGGTGGTGCTGGGCCTGTCCGGCGGCATCGACTCGGCGGTGGCGGCGGCCATCGCGGTGGACGCCGTGGGCCCGGAGCGGGTCGTCGGAGTCTCGATGCCCAGCCAGCACTCCTCCGAGCACTCCCGCACCGATGCCGAGGACCTGGCGAAGCGCACCGGCCTGGACTACCGGGTCGAACCGATCCAGCCGATGGTGGACACGTTCCTGGCGAACATGTCGCTGTCCGGAGTGGCGGTGGAGAACCTCCAGGCCCGGGTACGCGGCGTGATCCTGATGGCGCTGTCGAACCAGGAGGGCCACCTGGTGCTCACCACCGGCAACAAGAGCGAGCTGGCGGTGGGCTACTCGACGCTCTACGGCGACTCGGTGGGCGGATACAACCCGGTCAAGGACGTCTGGAAGACGCTCGTGTGGCGGCTGGCGAAGTGGCGCAACACGGACGCGGTGCGGCGCGGGCAGACGCCGCCGATCCCGGAGAACTCGATCGGCAAGCCGCCGTCGGCCGAGCTGAGCCCCGGCCAGCTCGACAGCGACACGCTGCCCGACTACGACGTGCTCGACCCGATCCTGATCGGCTACGTCGACGGCGACCTGGGCCGCGACGGCCTGGTCGAGTCCGGCCACGACCCGGCCGTGGTGGACAAGGTGCTGCGGATGGTGGATACCGCCGAGTACAAGCGACGGCAGTCCGCGCCCGGCACCAAGATCTCCATGAAGGCGTTCGGGCGGGACCGGCGGCTGCCGATCACCAACCGGTGGCGCGAGGACGGCTGACCGCTCCCCCGGCCGGGGAGTGACATCCTCCACTCCGACCTGCCCGCGGCCCGCCGCCCGGTGCGACGATCGCGGGGAACCCGGGGACCGCGTGCGCGGCCTCGAGGAAGGAGATTGTCATGGTGGAGTCCACCCCGGCCGAGGTGGCCGCCCTCTACGGCGGGCCGGCCACCCGGCGGGTACGCACCCGCGACCTGATCGCCGCCAAGGAGCGCGGCGAGCGGTGGGCGATGCTGACCTCGTACGACCAGTACACGGCCTCGATCTTCGACCAGGCGGGGATCCCGGTGCTGCTGGTCGGCGACTCGGCGGCGAACAACGTCTTCGGCTACGAGACCACGCTGCCGGTGACCGCCGAGGAGCTGCTGCCGCTCGTGCGTGCCGTGGTACGGGCCACGAAGCACTCGCTGATCGTCGGTGACCTGCCGTTCGGCTCGTACGAGGAGGGGCCGGCGCAGGCGCTGCGCACCGCTGTGCGGTTCATGAAGGAGGGCGGCTGCCACGCGGTGAAGCTGGAGGGCGGGCGGCGCTGCGCCGCCCAGATCGAGGCGATCACGGGCGCCGGCATCCCGGTGATGGCGCACATCGGCTTCACCCCGCAGAGCGAGCACACGCTCGGCGGCTACCGGGTGCAGGGCCGGGGCGAGGCCGCCGAGGAGGTGCTCGCCGACGCGCGGGCGGTGGCCGAGGCGGGCGCGTTCGCGGTGGTGCTGGAGATGGTGCCGGGTGAGGTGGCCAAGCGGGTCACCGCCGAGCTGCCCATCCCCACCGTCGGCATCGGGGCCGGCCCGGACACCGACGGGCAGGTGCTGGTCTGGCAGGACATGGCCGGGTTGCGGACCGGCCGGGCGCCGCGCTTCGTGAAGCGGTACGCCGACCTGGCGGGCGCGCTCACCGACGCCACCCGCCGGTTCGCCGACGAGGTGCGCGGCGGCGAGTTCCCCGCGGCCGAGCACACCTTCTGAGGTGTAAGGAAGGGCCCCTTCTTAACGCCTGGCGTAGAGAAGGGGCCCCTTTTTAACACGCGCCGCCGCGACGGCGGCGCGACGCGTCAGAGGTCGGTGACCCGGATGCCGGCGTGCGCCTTGTAGCGCTTGTTGATCGCGATCAGGTTGGCGGTGAACGCCTCGATCTGGTGGGCGTTGCGCAGCCGCCCGGCGTAGATGCCCCGCATGCCGGGGATCCGCGCGGCCAGCGCGCCGACCACGCCCACCAGTTCCCGGTCCTCGGTGCAGATCAGCACGTCCAGGTCGATCCGGTCGATCTCCGGGTCGGCCAGCAGCGGCGCGCTGACGTGGTTGAACGCGGCGCAGACCCGGGACTCGGGCAGCAGTGCGGCGGCCTGCTGAACGGCGCTGCCCTCGGCGACGGTGAGCGCGTACGGGCCCTGCTTGTCGAAGCCGAGCGGGTTGACGCAGTCCACCACGATCTTGCCGGCCAGCGGTCCGGCGAGCGCGGCGACTGTGGCCGCGTGCCCGTCCCACGGCACCGCCACGATCACCACGTCGCTGCGCCGGGCGACGTCCTCGTTGTCGCCGCCGGAGACGACGGCACCCTCCGGTACGTACGGCAGGGCGGCGATCTCGGCGGCGGCCTGGGTGGCCCGCTCGGCGGTGCGGGAGCCGATCAGCACGGTCTGCCCGGCCCGGGCGAACCGGTAGGCGAGACCCCGTCCCTGGTCGCCGGTGCCACCGATGATGCCGACGGTCAGCCCGGAGACGTCGGGCAGCGTGGTCGCGTCGTAAGCCATGCGCTCATCCTCGCAAAGCGGGGCCGCGAGCGGTGCATCCCGATGCTGTGACAATCGCCGCGCTGGTCACGCCCGTTCGAAGGCGACCCGGCGCTGGGCCGGGTCGGCGGCGGTGAGGCGTACCCGGACGCGTTCGCCCAGCGGCAGCTCACCGGTACAGCGGGCGCGCACCGGCGGCTCGTCGAGCGCGATCGTGCCGCCGGGCGGACGGCCGGGACGGCCGTTACCCGCCGGACGCGGTTCGTCCACGTCGAGCACCGCCGCCTCGAACGTCTCCCCCACCCGGTGCGCGAGCAGCACCGCCTCGGCCAGTTCCACAGCGCCGCGGGTGGCGGCGCCCGCGGTGCGATCGGTCGCGGCCATCACCTCGGGCAGCTTCGGCAGCGCGGCCCGGACCTGCTCGGGCACCTCGCGGCCCTCGTGCAGCGCCAGGCAGACCTCGGTGGCGTAGCGGTCGGCGAGCCGTCGCAGCGGCGCCGTGACGTGCGCGTACGCGGCCGCCACCCCGCCGTGCTCGGGCTGCTCGGGCAGGTCACCGTCGAACGAGGTGTACGCGGCGCCGCGCATCAGCTCGGCGGCCTGGTCGACGAAGGCGGCCACCCGGGGGTGGGAGGTGTCCAGCCCGTCGAGCACCTGACCCACGGGTGTGCCGTCCGGCCAGGGCACGCCGAGCGGGCCGGCGGCGAGCCGCAGCCGTTCGACCGCCTCCGGGCGGGGGCGCGGCATGGTGCGCAGCAGCCCGATCCGGCCGGCCAGCATGATGTCGGCCGCGGCCATCCCGGTCAGCAGCGAGATCTGCGCGTTGTGCTCCTCCATCGGGCCGGGGCCGCGCAGCACCAGCCGCCACCCGTCGCCGTCGGGCTCGACGTCCTGCTCGGGCAGCGGCAGGTTGATCGCGCCCCGGCTCAGGCCCCGCGCGGTGAGCAGCGCCCCGATCTCGGGCAGCAGGGCGATCGGCTCGGGCAGCCGTCCGGCGTCGGCGTCGCGCTGCACGCCGCCGTAGTCGAGCTTGGCCCGGCTGCGCACCAGCGCCCGCTCCAGCGTGACCGCGGCGGTGCCGCCGTCGGCGTCCAGGTCGACGGTCCAGAGCACGGCGGCCCGGTCGGCGTCGGGCAGCAGGCTGGCCGCCCCCTCGCTGAGCGTGTGCGGGTGCAGCGGCACGTTGCCGTCGGGCAGGTAGACCGTCTGACCCCGGCGCCACGTCTCGGCCTCCAGGTCACCGCCGAGGCGTACGTGGGTCAGGACGTCCGCGATCGCGTACCGGACGCGGTAGCCGCCGCCGGGACGGCGGGTGAGGTGCATGGCCTGGTCGAGGTCGCGCGAGGTCGCCGGGTCGACGGTGACGAACGGGATGTCGGTCCGGTCGGCGACTGCGGGCGGCGGCGCGGCGGCCGCCAGGTCGGCCTCGCGCTGCGCCGCGGCCGGGAAGCCCTCGGGCAGTCCCAGCTCGCGGCGCAGCGCGCCGAAGTCGATACGGGGCGCCAGTACGCGTCGGATCACCACGCGGTCAATCCTGACAGCGCCCCGCACGTTCCGCTCCCCGGGAGGGAGCGGTGTCCGCGGCGTCAGGCGCGGCGGGCCGGCGCCTTACGTGCGGTGGTGCTCTTGGCTGCGGTGCTCTTGCGGGCCGGCGCCTTCTTCGCGGCGGTGGTCTTCTTCGCCGTCGTGGTGGTCTTGCGCGCGGTGGTGGTCTTGCGGGCGGGCGCCTTCTTCGCCGCCGCCTTGCGCGCCGTGGGACGCGTCGAGGCTGTGGTCTTCTTCGCCGCTGTGGTCTTCTTGGCGGCGGTCGTCTTCTTCGCCGCCGAGGTGACCTTCCGCGCGCCGGTGGTCTTCTTGGCCGCCGTCGTCGTCTTCTTCGCCGCCGTCGTCTTGCGGGCCGGCGCCTTCTTCGCGGTCGCGGTGGTCCGGGGCGTCGCGGTGGTCCGGGGCGTCGTGGTCTTCCGGGCCGCTGTGGTCTTCTTCGCCGCCGTCTTCTTGGCCGCTGTGGTCTTCGTCGCGGTCGCCTTCTTCGCCGTGGTCTTCTTCGCCGGCGCGGTCTTGGCGGTGGCCCGGCCGGCCGGCGCCGTACGAGCGGCGGTCTTCTTCGCCGTCGTCCTGCTGGTGGTGGCCTTGGTGGCCGGCGCCTTACGAGCCGCCGACACGACCTTCCTGGCGGCCGCCTTCTTGGCCGCCGCCTTCTTCGCCGGTGTCCGTCCGGCGCCGGCGCCCGAGGCGTTCGGCGACGCCTTGGTGACCGTCGTCGTCCTGCCCGCGGCGGTCCTCTTCGCGGTCGTCCGTTTCGCGGCCGGGCGGGTGGCCTGCTGTGCTTCGGCCATCTCGGTTCCCTTTCCTGGGGACGTGCTCTCGCCCTCGCGGAGCACGGATCACCTCGACGCGGGCCCTCCCGCGCCGTCTAGCGGCCCTCCCCGGCCCAACGGGCGTCCTCGGCGTCCCACGCGTCGTTACGCTCCCGCACTGTCTGCAGGGCGTTGTCCGCGTCGGCGGCTGAGGCGTACGGTCCGAGAACGTGCTTGGCGGGGCACACGTCGGCATCGGTCTCGACCCGGTGGTGTCGCGTGCACCAGTAGTAGTGCCCACCACTTCCGTCGTCGCTCATGCGATCACTGTGCACCGGGAACCGCCCGGCCGCCACCGGAACGGCACAAATAGTCACGTCCTTCTCCACATTAGACCTGGTCGGGGCGGTTGCGGCGGGGAACGGCGGAAGACCCCGGACATGCCCGCCCTCGTCCGAACGGGGTGTGGCTGCTGTTCGCGTACCCCTTCCCGAACCTCGCGGTGGTCGGTCGGCGTGGCGCTCATCGCGCTCGCGGTGGCGCTGCGGCCGCGTTTCGGCCGGCTCGACCGGAACCTGGACGTGCTCACCGAACGGGATGCGCCGGAGCTGCACGCCCTGGTCCGGGAGGTGGCCACGGCGGTACGCAACGCGGTACGCGGCGGCCACGGGCCGGGCACCTGGCGGGTGGAGACGGGACGCGCGCTGGACGCCGCCGCCGAGCGGCTGTCGCTGGAACGCCAGCTCACCGTCCGGGAGGACACCTCGCTGTTCGCCACGCACCCGCCGACCGGCCTGCGGCACCGGATGCTCGGCGCGAGGCCCTGGCAGGACCCGCCGGTGACGCTCACCGAGGCGCGCGCCGCGCGGATCGACGCCGAGCTGGCCGGGCACTACGAGCGGGCCGGCCGGGCGCTGAGCTGGAACGCCTGACGCTCAGGCGGGTGCCGGGACGGGCTCCGGACCGGGTACGGCGGCGGGCGCCGGGCGGGCCGCCGCGATCGCGTACGCGAGGGCGTAGGGCGTGCAGGCCAGATGGAACATCGGCTCGACGAGCACCCGGTCGGTGATGAGGAACCGTTCCCACCCGGTCGGCCGGGGCAGCCCGAACGACGAGTCGGTCCAGCAGGTGAACAGCCAGAGCGGCGCGGAGATCCGGTCCACCGCGTCCGGCGGCAGGCCGTCCGCCACCGGCGCGGTGGCCGGGATCGAGGTGACCACCGCGAGCACCACCGCCGCGTCGGCCGCCACAAGCGCGCCGAGCAGCCCGGCCGACCACGCGAGCCGGACCCGGCCCCGGCGGGCCAGCGCCCCGGCGGTCCAGAGCGCCGCCGTCAGCAGCGCCAGCCAGAGCAGCAGCCCGGGCACCGTCTCCCACACCCGGCTCTCACCTCGCGCGGCGAGCAGCGCGAGCGTCGCGCTCACCGTCGCGGCGATCGGCAGCACCACGCCGAGCGCGGTGGGCAGCGCCCCCACGCGTACGGTCCGGCGTGCGGCCCGGGTGACTCCGAGCGCGAGCGCCGTGCCGAGCAGCGCGGTGAGCGCCGACCAGGTCGGCAGCTGCGCGGCTGCGGCCCACGGCACGCGCATCTCCAGCCACCCGTGGGTCAGGGCCATCACCGCGCCGGCGAGCACGAGCACCGCGACGCAGGCCGGCGGCGCGAGCAGCAACACCCCTGCGGTACGCCCCAGCTGCCGCGACCCGGCCCGGCCGGTCAGTGGCGTGGCCGCCCGGCGCGCCGCCAGGCTCGCGGCGAACCGGAGCATCCCCCAGCGGCGGCCGGTGCGGGCCAGCTCGTGCAGCTCGGCGGCCCACTCCCGGGCCAGGCCGGCACGCAGCTCCGCCGGCCACCGGCGTACCGCGACCCGCAGCAGCAGCGCCGCCACCCGCCGGGTCACCACGCCGGCGCCCCGGCCGGGTCCGCGCCGCCGGCACGTTCGGAGGGTACGAGGGCACGCAGCTCGGCCAGCGCCAGCCGGGCCGACCGGATGCCCTCGCCGGTGAGGCGGTAGTAGCGGCGGGCCGGGCGGCCGGCGGTCACCGGGTCGACGTCCTCCCAGTCGGCGGCGAGCCAGCCCGCCGCCTGGAGACGGTGCAGCACCGGGTAGAGCGTCCCGCTGGGCAGGCCGGTGAGCCGCATCAGGTCGAGGCCGTAACGCGGCGCCTCGGGCTCGGCGAGCAGCGCCGAGAGCACCTTCGCCACCGGGATGGTCAGTCGCACAGCGGCACTCTATCGGAACTCTACATAGGGCGGGTGCACCCGAGGTAGCAGGACGAACGGTGATCGACAATGGGACGGTGTGTCCCCTTCGGCGGAACCGGTGGCCGGTCCGGCAGGGCCCGCTCAGGTGGATCACCGGTGGCCCGGGTGCATCGCACGACTCCATATGCGAGCCTCGACGGACGAATCCGCTGTCGCGCTTCCAGCGGACAGCGACCCGAGCTGGGGAGAGAAAATCGTGGGCAACCTTGACATCGCGCTGAAGAACGCGATGAACATCGACGGCGCGATCGGGGCCGCGCTCGTCGACTACACAAGTGGCATGACCCTCGGCGTCGCCGGCGGCACCGGCGAGATCGACCTGACGGTCGCCGCCGCCGGCAACACCGACGTCGTACGCGCCAAGCTGCGCACCATCGAGATGCTCAAGCTCGACGACGAGATCGAGGACATCCTGATCACGCTCGGCAGCCAGTACCACCTGATCCGCCCGCTGAGCAACCGCACCGGCAAGGGCCTGTTCCTCTACCTGATGGTGAGCAAGAGCCGGGCCAACCTCGCGATGGCGCGGCACCAACTGCGCACGATCGAGGAGAGCCTGGAACTGTGAGCCGGGTGGACGACCTCCCCCGCCGTACGCGCGCCCAAGCCGGCACCCTGCCGCCACCACGGGCGCTTCCACAGTCGCTGGCCGGCAACCCGGCACTGCCGTACCCGGCCATCGCCCAGGAACTCTCCGCGCTGCGGTTGCAGATCCCCGGCGTGCACGGCTGCGTCCTCGGCGGCGTCGACGGCCTGCTCGTCACGCACAACCTGCAGAACGGCGCCGACCCGGACGACCTGGCCGCGCTCGCCGCCACCACGTACGGACTCGGCCGCCAGGTCGGGTTCCGGCTCGGACAGGGCGACTTCCAGCAGTCCACGGTGCGCAACGCGGGCGGCTACCTCAGCGTGTACGCGATCAACGGAGAGGCGCTGCTCGCCGTGGTCGGCACGGACAGCATCAACGTGGCGCGGCTGCACCTGCACGCCCCGACCACCGCGGCCCGGCTCGCCGAACTGCTCGACGGCGTCAGCCCGGCCACGTCCTGACGTACGCCGGTCGTCCCGATCCCACCCGTCCGGACCGGAGGCGGCCGGCGTACCCCCGGGTTCTGTCGTTCGTGTGGCGCGGCGGTCGCGCGGCGCGGTCGCGCGCTTGGCGCGGCGGTCGCGGCGGTCGCGGCGGTCGCGGCGGTCGCGGCGCGGCGGGTCAGAGGCCGAAGCGGCCGGCCCACGCGGTCACGTCGGCCACCGTGGCGTTGCCGCCGCAGACCACCAGGCCGATCCGGGCGTCGGCGCCCACCCGCTCGACCACCCGGCGGGCGGCAGGCAGCAGGCACCCGGCGGCGGGCTCGGCCCACACCTTGGCGTGCTCGGCCAGCTCCAGCGTGCCCCGCACCGCCTCGGCGTCGGAGACCACGAGGACGTCGCTGACCAGCGCGGTCACATGGTCATAGGTGAGCTGCGAGACGCTCGGCGCGCTGAGCGTGGTGACGATCGACGACAGCGGCACCTCGACCGGGCCGCCCTTCGCCAGCGCCTGCGACATCGCCTGCGCGCCCTCGGTCTCGACGCCCCAGATCCGTACCCCCGGCCGCCGCGCCCGCAGCGCCGCCGCCACGCCCGAGATCAGCGCGCCACCGCCGATGCTGACCAGCACGTCGGTCAGCTCACCGGCGTCGTCGGCGAACTCCAGCCCGACAGTGCCCTGCCCGGCCAGCACAATCGGATCGTCGAACGGGTGCAGCAGCGTGACGCCCTCGTCCCGCAGCCGGTTCATCAGCGCGAACGCGCCGGCCATGTCCTCGGTCAGGCGCACGTCCGCCCCCGCGGCGCGGGCCACCTCGACCGCGCGGGCGGGCGCCGTCCGGGGCATGACCACTGTCGCCGCCACCCCGAGCGCGCCGGCCATCACCGCGACCGCGATGCCGTGGTTGCCACCGCTGACCGCTACCACCCCGGCCGCCCGCTCCGCGTCGTCGAGCGCGAGCAGCTTGGCCGCCGCACCACGGGCCTTGAACGAGCCGGTACGTTGCAGCAGCTCCAGCTTGGCGGTGACCGGTACGCCGAGCAGCTCGGTCAGTCCCGGGCTGGGCACGGTCGGGGTGTGTACGACGACGTCGGCGATCCGGTCGGCGGCCGCCTGGATGTCCGCAAGCTCGATCACCCCCGCAGCGTCCCACACCGGCCCCCGTGCCCCGCGCCGTGCCACCGCGCGGCGCCCCGCCGCTCCGCCGCCCCACGCTCCGACACTCGTCGATCTTGGAGTTGTGGCACCTCGCGAACTGCGCGGAAGGGCCGTTCCGGGCGCCACAACTCCAAGATCGCTGGAGTGGGACGGACCTGTCACGGTCGGCTGGCGGCCACCTCGGCGTCGCTGCGGAGGATGCAGAACTCGTTGCCCTCCGGGTCGGCGAGCACCACCCAGCCGGTGCCGTCAGGCTCACGCCGGTCGGCCACCACCGCCGCGCCCAGGTCGGTCAGCCGGGCCAACTCCTCGTCGCGCGTGCCCTCGACCGGGCGCAGGTCGAGGTGGATGCGGTTCTTGACCTGCTTGGCGTCCGGTACCTCGATGAAGAGCAGGCGGTGCCGCCCGTCCCGCGAGTAGATCATGCACTCCTCGTGGCCCGGCTCGTTCGGATCGTCCGGGTCCTCCCGGTAGTCGAGGACGGCTTCCCACCAGCGGGACAGGGCGTAGGCGTCGGCACAGTCCACGGTGGTGTGGGACACGTAGGAGGTCATCACCGGATCATCGCAAGTCCTGATGGCCCCCGGGCTACCCAGCCGTTCCCGGACCGGCCACCGGCTCCCTAGGTGTCAGCGCCGCTCACGGACGCATCGCCGGCAGCCAGTCCGGCGTCGAGCGCGGCCAGGAAGTCCAGCAACTCACGCCGCGCGGCCTCGTCATGCGTGCGGTGGTTCAGGACGTCCGACGCGACGCAACGGGAGCGGTCCTCGACCACCTCGATCAGCTCGATGAGTTGAAGCCGAGCCTCGATCACCGCGGCCGAGCCCACCTGGCGACACCATTCCTCGATCAGGTCGGGGTCCGTGGAGACGGCATCGATCCCGCAGCATCCGACAACGCACTCGACCTCGCAGAAGGCGATGCACGTACGCAGGGGCGACGGCACATCGACCGATACGTCCGCCATCGCCTCTCCTCCCCTGAGCCCACCGCGACAGTGACGGGTGGCCGATGCTAGCGCCACGACCGCCTGGCACTCCTGCGAATTCGGCGACCACTCCGGAGCCAGAGCGTCGCGATCGTCGAGGAGGTTGCCGGTGGACACCGCGTGGAGCGCTACGTCTCCCTCGTCAACCGCCCGCTTCAGCTGTCAGTCGTCGAACTCGAACCCGCGCGCTTCGGCGTCGTTGACCAGCCGCCGCATACGTTCGCCGCCGGTGGCTACCGCCTTCATCAAGGCCTCCAGCTCTTGCAGCGCGCCTCGATCGGTGCCGTAGGCGCAGAACATGCCGGCCTCAGGGTCATAGGCGAATCGACCTTCGAGCGTCGGGGCCTCGGTGCTGACAAGAACCTCCGCGACGCCTGCCCAGAAGTACCCGTTGGGCTCGTGACCAAGCTCCCCGATCACACTGTCGACTGGAGTGGTCCCGGCATCCAGCAGCAGCGAATACTGTCCGGGAGTGGTCTCGATCAGTCTGAGCAAGGTCATCTTCGAAGCCTGACAGTGGTCGGTGCTCGTGGCAAGATCCGAAGTCTCCGTCGCACGCTCAGTTCCGCTCCTCCATTCGATCCGGCGGGACTGTCCGGTATGACGACCGATCAAGGCAGCGGGGGCGACGTGAGCAGCGATGTAACCACAGTGCTGTGGCGCCCCCTGGGACAGCAGGAACTCGACCTCGTCCGCGAGGCAGGGGGGCGCAGGTGGCCGCCACTGTCGCCGGAGCAAACTCACTTCTTCCCGATGCTCGACGAGGCTTTCGCGGTCAGGGCTGCGCAGAACTGGAACCTGTTCGGACCCGTGCGCTACGTGGCCCGCTTCCACGTCGAGACAGGCTTCCTGGGCCGCTACTCGACACGGTCCTTCGGCGGATCCGCCGCTCCGATGCTGTGGGTTGCAGCCGACGAACTCGACGAGTTCAACGCGCACATCGTCGGTTCGATCGAGGTCATCCACGAGTTCCGATAGCGGGTGACCGGTACAGACGGCGGTCATCGGAGGATCCCGACGACGTGCGGCCGGTTTGGCTGGACGACGCCGCGGGGAGGCAGCACCGCCGGGACGACGGGCGACGTCGGCACCGCGAGAGCTTGCTGACCAACGACGACCGTCGACGTTACTAGAACCAGCTCAGAACCTTGATCAAAGCTCTGAGCTGGGTGGGCGACGGACGAGTCGACCTGTACGCCGGATTCTGTGACCGGCACGCCCGTAGGCGCACCGGCGGCGGCCATCCATCTCGGCCTGCCGTTGCCGGCAGGCTCCAGCGGCCTACCCGCAGACATCGGGCGGGCAGCCCTCAAGCGTCTGCGCGGGTCGTCATCTTGCGGTGACGGCCCTTTCTTGGCCTTGCTCCGGGTGGGGTTTACCGAGCCACCCCGGTCACCCGGGGTGCTGGTGGGCTCTTACCCCACCGTTTCACCCTTACCGTCCCGTTACGGGCCGGCGGTCTGTTTTCTGTGGCACTGTCCCGCGGGTCACCCCGGGTTGCCGTTAGCAACCACCCTGCCCTGTGGAGTCCGGACGTTCCTCGGCGACGGGCCGGAGCCCGTCGACGCGACCGCCCGGTCGACTCGTCCGTCGCGCCCTCATCCTAACGACGCACCCGCCGCGCCCATTTCCACCCCGCCCACCATCTCGTCCGCCACTTCGGGGAGGTGGCGGCATCAACCGGCCCGGGATACCGCCACTTCCCCGAACTGGCGCGATGCGCGCCCGAACGGGCGCGATGCGCGCCCGAACGGGCGCGGTGCGCGTCCGAACTGGCGCGGTGCGCGCTCGCCGCCCCGACCGACTAGCCTCGGGGGACCATGGATCTCTCCGACGCCGCGCTCCTGCTCGCCGCCGGTCTCGCCGCGGGCACTGTGAACGCGGTGGCCGGTGGTGGCTCACTGATCACGTTCCCGGCGATGATCGCCACCGGCCTGCCGCCGGTGGCGGCGAACGTCTCGAACTCGGTGTCGGTCTTCCCGGGGTACGTGGCGAGCGTGGCGGGCAGCCGGGTGGACCTGCCGCGCGGGCGGGAGCTGTGGTCGCTGCTGCCCACCGCCGTCCTCGGCACGATCGCCGGGTGCGCGCTGCTGCTGGCGACTCCGGCGCGCGCGTTCGAGCTGGTGGTGCCGTTCCTCGTGCTGGGCGCTACCGCCGTACTCGCGTTCCAGGGTCCGCTGCGCCGGCTGGTCGGCCATCCGGAACGGTTGGGCGCGCGCCGCCGTACCGTCACGGTGCAGACCATGGTCGCGCTCGGCACTGTGTACGGAGGCTACTTCGGCGCGGCCCTCGGGGTGATGCTGGTGGCCGGGTTGGCGCTGGTGCTCGACGCGACGCTGGCCCGGGTGTCGGCGATGAAGAACCTGCTCTCGGCAGTGGTGGGGCTGACCACGCTCGTGGTGTTCGCCCTGTTCGGCCCGGTGAACTGGGCGGCCGTCGCGGTGGTCGCGCCGGCCACCCTGTTCGGCGGGTACGCGGGCGCGCGGCTGGCCCGTCGGCTTCCGCAGGTGGTGTTGAAGACGGTGATCGTGGTGTTCGGCACCGCCATCGGGTTCTACCTGCTGTGGCGCGCGCTGACCTGACGCCACCCGGCAAGACCGGACCCCTCAGTAGGCCTCCCCCACCGGCTCCTCCGGTGCGTGCTCGGCGCGGCGGGCGGCCCGGTTCCAGATGACCCGTTCGCCGTAGCCGGCCGCCATCAGGTGCCCGAACGCGAGGTACGCGAGCACGCCGGCGGCGAGCACCCCGAAGCCGACCCAGAACGGCAGCGCGAGGCCGTGCTCGGCCAGCTTGCCGGAGATGATCGGCGCGGGCGCGGCGGCGCCCCAGCGGACCAGGTTGAACGCGCCGGTGGCGACGCGCCGGTCGGCGGAGCCGAGCCCGAGCGCCAGGTCGGTCAGGTTGGCGTTGGCGAGGCCCATGAACAGGCCGGCGACGACGAGGACGACGAGCGACATGGCGGTGCCGGTGGAGGTGGCGAACAGGACCATGCAGACCAGCAGGCCGAGCAGTGCGACGCCGACTGTCTGCACCGCGCCGATGCGGTGGGCCAGCCGGTGCCCGATCAGCAGGATGCCGGCGGCCAGGCCGAGGCCCCAGCCGGTGAACGCCAGGCCCAGCGGGATGACGTCGAGGCGCAGGAACAGCGGCGTGTAGCCGAGCACGACGAAGAAGACGAAGTTGTACGCGGCGGTGACCACGCACAGCGCCACGAACGCGGGTCTGCGGTAGGTGGCGAAGATCTGGCCGAGGCGTACCGGCTGTTGCTTGTTCGCCGGTTCGCGCAGCTTGCGGGCGGCGACGCCGAGCGCCAGCACCATGAACACGCCGCAGACGAAGAACGGCAGCCGCCAGCTCACCTCGCCGAGCAGGCCGCCGATCAGCGGGCCGACCGCGAAGCCGAGCCCGAGGGCGGTCTCGAACAGGCCGACCACCCATTCCCTGTCGTTCGCGAGGTTGACCAGCACGACCATGGCGGTGGCGAAGAACATCGCGTTGCCCAGGCCCCAGACGCCGCGCAGCACGGAGAGCTGCACGATGTCGTTGCTGAACGAGGCTCCGATGGCGGCCAGGCCGACGACCGAGACGCCGGTGACGAGCACCGGCTTGAAACCGAACCGCCCGCTGGCGAGCGTCGCCGGGATCATGCCGACGGCCATGACCGCGATGTACGCGGTGAAGAGCAGCTCGACCTGCCAGGCGGTGACGCCGATCGCCTCGCCGATGGCGGGCAGGATCGGGTCGACCACGGCGATGCCGGCGATGGCGAGGAACGCCACGAGCGTGGTGGCGTAGATGGCACTGCGGTTGGGCTCGGATCGGTGATCCACTCCGCAACCTCCCAGATAGCTGTATCGTACAGGTATTTTTCTTGTATCATACAGCTATGAGTGACGACGTCCACGCTCCCGAGGTCACCCTCGGCCGGATCGAAACCGAGGTCGCGTTGCTGATGCGCCTGGGTGAGGCCACCCGCCGGGGCACCGGCACGATGGAGCACCGACTGCTGGACCGCGCCGCGTACGTGATCCTGCGGCACCTGGACGCGGCCGGCCCGCAGAACGTGTCGGCGCTCGCCGCGCGGCTGAACCTGGACGGCTCCACCGTCACCCGGCAGGTCTCCGCGCTCCAGCGCGACGGGCTGATCTCGCGTACCCCCGACCCGGCCGACGGGCGCGGCACGGTGATCTCCGCGACGGCGGCCGGGCTCCAGCGGATGGCCGCCGTCCGGGCGGCCCGCACCCGGTTGTACGGCGACATCCTCGCCGCCTGGCCCGAGGCGGACCGGGAGACGCTGGCGGACATGTTGCACCGCCTCAACGAGGCGCTCGACGCGCGCAACCGCCGCCGCTGAGGTGTTAGGAAGGGCCCCTTATTATGCAGAATGCGTTAATAAGGGGCCCTTCCTTTCACGCCACCGGCTCCCGCGCGGAGTCTCCGCGGTCGGCGGTCGCCGTCACGCGCGGGTCGCCCTCGTCGGCGAAGTAGTCGTCCGGCGTGGTGCCGTCCGGCCCGTCGGCCACCCTGGCGGCGCGCAGCACCAGCGTGAGCAGCGCGGCCACCACCAGGTTCACCAGCACCGCAACGATGCCCACGTAGATGGTCTTCGGCGTGTCGAAACCGAACTTCTCCAGCGGGAACGCCGATCCGGCGAAGTGCTTCTTTCCGGTCGCCGGGTTGCCGATCTGGTAGAGCATCCACATGCCCAGGCCCATGCCGGCCGCCCAGCCCGCGATCAGCGCGCCCCTGTGGAACCAGCGGGTGTAGAGGCCCAGCGCCACCGCGGGCAGCGTCTGGAGGATGATCACGCCGCCGATGAGCTGGAGGTCGATGGAGAACTGCGGGTCGAGGAAGACGATGCAGGCCACCGCCCCGACCTTCACCACCAGCGAGGTGATCTTCGAGACGTTCGCCTCCTGCGCCGGGGTGGCGTCCCGCTTCAGGTACTCCTTGTAGATGTTGCGGGTGAACAGGTTCGCCGCCGCGATCGACATGATCGCCGCAGGGACCAGTGCGCCGATGCCGATTGCGGCGTACGCCACCCCGGCGAACCAGTCCGGGAACTGCTGGTCGAACAGCAGCGGCACCACAGTGTTGCCGTCGGTCGTACCCTCCTTCGCGCCGGGCAACGGCTTCACGTTCGCCGCGATGGCCATGTAGCCGAGCAGCGCGATCAACCCCAGCAGCAGGCTGTACGCGGGCAGCGCGGACATGTTCCGCTTGATCACGTCGCGGTTCCGGCTGGCCAGCACACCGGTGATGCTGTGCGGGTAGAGGAACAGCGCCAGCGCCGAGCCGAACGCCAGCGTCACGTACTGGATCTGGTTGTTCTGGTTGAGCAGGATGCCGTCGCCGGGCGCGGGTGACGCCTGGAACTTCGCGTCTGCCGCGTCGAAGATGGCGCCCCAGCCGCCGAGCTTGTACGGCAGCCAGATCACCGCGACCAGGATCACGATGTAGATCAGCGAGTCCTTGACGAACGCGATCAGCGCCGGGGCGCGCAGCCCGGACTGGTACGTGTACGCGGCCAGGATGGCGAACGCGATGATGATCGGCAGGTGCCGGGCCAGCGCGCTGTCCCCTGTGACGCCCATGGTCTTGAGCACCGCCTCGATGCCGACCAGTTGCAGCGCGATGTACGGCATCGTGGCGACGATGCCGGTGATCGCGACCAGCAGCGCCAGGATCGGCGAGCCGAACCGGTTGCGGACGAAGTCGGCGGGGGTGACGAATCCGTGCCGGTGCGAGACCGACCAGAGCCGGCACAGCACCAGGAACACCAGCGGGTAGATGACGATCGTGTACGGCACCGCGAAGAAGCCCGCCGCGCCGGCCCCGAAGATCAGCGCCGGGACCGCCACGAACGTGTACGCGGTGTAGAGGTCACCGCCGACCAGGAACCAGGTGATCCAGCCGCCGAAGCTGCGCCCGCCCAGTCCCCACTCGTCCAGGTGGGCCATGTCCGTCGGTCTGCGCCACCGTGCAGCCACGAAACCCATGGCGCTGACCAGCAGGAACAGCAGCGTGAAGACGATGATCTCGGTGAGGTGGTCCCGCCACATCAGTGGTCACCCCGCTTCTTGGTCATCTGGTAGACCAGCGTGGTGGTGCCGACGCCGAGCAGGATCCAGACCAGTTGCAACCAGTAGAAACGCGGGAAGCCGAACAGCCGGGGCGAATCGGCGTTGAACAGTGCCGGGATCAGCGGCACCACGATCGGGATGAAGAGCAACCAGTTCCAGGGACTCTTGTCCTTCGCCCTGGATCGCGCCGTGTCGAGCGCCTCCGGTTCCGGTGCGGACATGTGACACCCCTCCGGGCATTCGTAGCGGGCCATGTGACGGCCGGAGGCTACGACCCTGTGATGGGGGTCACGTCCGATCGGGTGATGTCGATGCGCCGAACGGCCGCCGGCATGCGCCGAACGGCCGTCAGACGTCCGCGAGGTGGGAGGTGTCGTTGACCGAGCGGACCGCGACGCCGCCGTCCGGGTACAGGTCCAGCACCGAGATGCCGGCCGTGTCCAGGTAGAGCCGGTGCAGGAACGCGTCGCCGGCGGCGAGCGCGTCGCGCAGCACCAGCTTGATCGGCGAGACGTGGGAGACCACCACGACCGTCTCCCCCGGGTACGCCGACCGCAGCCGGTCGACCGCCCGTCCGGTCCGCTCGGCGACTGTCACGAACGACTCGCCCCGCGGCGGCGCGACCCGGGTGGAGGCGAGCCAGGCGTCCAGCTCGGCCGCCCAGCCCTCGCGTACCTCGGCGAACGTGTGCCCCTCCCAGACGCCGAAGTCGCACTCGATCAGGTCGTCGTCGGTGCGTACCGGCGGGTTGCCGACCTGCGCGGCGACCGCCTCGGCGGTGGCCGTACACCTCGACAGCGGGGAACTGACCACTGCGGCGACGGACGGCGCCAGCGCGGCCACCCGGGCGGCGGTGGCCCGGGCCTGGGCCCGGCCGCGCCCGGTGAGCGGCACGTCGCCCCGGCCGGAGTAGCGCTTCTGCACGGTGCGCTCGGTCTCCCCGTGCCGCACCAGGATCAGCCGGGTGGCCTCCTCGGTCGGGCGCGGCTCCCAGGAGGCGGGCGTGGTGGCCGGGTCGGTGCCGGTGGCGCGCACGACAGTCGCCTCCCGCGCCTCGGCCGCCGCCGCTGCCGGTGCGGCGCCGGACGCGGCGGCGTCCATCGCCGCGTTGGCGAGCGCGTCGGCGTGCCGGTTGCGCTCCCGGGGCACCCAGGTGAACCGTACGGCGGCGAACCGGCTGACCAGCCCGGCCGCCTGGGCGGCGAGCGGACGCAGCCCGGGGTGCTTGATCTGCCAGCGGCCGCACATCTGCTCGACCACCAGCTTGGAGTCCATCCGCGCCTCGACCTCGGCCGCGCCCAGCTCGGCGGCGGCCTCCAGCCCGGCGATCAGGCCCCGGTACTCGGCCACGTTGTTCGTCGCCGTACCGATCGACTCCGACCGCTCGGCCAGCACCTCGCCGGTCTCCGGGTCCCGGACCACAGCGCCGTAGCCGGCCGGACCGGGGTTGCCCCGGGAGCCGCCGTCGGCCTCGATCACCACCGCGCGCACCGCCACGACGGCTACAGCCCCGACTCGTTGGTCCGGACCATGATCCGCCGGCACTCCTCGCAGCGGACCACGTCGTCCGGGTCGGCCTTGCGGATGCGGGCCAGGTCGGCGCCGGACATCTCCAGCCGGCAGCCGCCGCAGCGGCCACCGGTGAGCAGCGCGGCGCCCATGCCGGTGTCCTCGCGGATCTTGTCGTAGAGGCCGATCAGGTCCGCCGGGAGGTCACCGGCGAGCGGCTGGCGGGAGGTGCGCTTGAACTCCTCCTCCTTGGCGATCTCCGCCAGGGTCTCGTCGCGGCGCTGCTCGGTCGCGGCGCGGCGCTCACGGGCCTCGGCGAGCCGGCTCTCGATGCCGTCGAGCACGCCCTGCGCGGTCTCCCGCTGCTCCATCAGCTCCAGCTCGGCGTCCTCCAGGTCGCTCTGCCGGCGGTTCAGCGAGACCAGCTCGTGCTGGATCGCCTCCAGCTCCCGGGCCGGGCCGCTGCCCGAGGCCAGCCGGGCCTCGTCCTTGCTCTTGCGCGCGCGCACCTGGTCGACGTCCTTCTCGATCCGGGCGATGTCCCGGTCCAGGTCGTCGACTGCCACCTGGGCGCGGACCCGCTCGTCCTCCAGCGCGGACAGCTCACGCGCGAGGGCCTCCAGCTCGGCACGCTCCGGCAGGGTGCGGCGGCGGTGCGCGAGCTGGGCCAGCGCGGTGTCGATCGCCTGGAGGTCGAGCAGGCGGCGCTGCACCTTCGGGTCAGCCTTCACGTCGGGGCTCCTTGTCGTCCGGCCGGGGCGCGGCGGCGTGCACGGTCCACGGGTCGGTGTCCAGGTCGGACACCACGGTCTCGACGTCCAGCTCGGCGGCCAGGTAGGCGGCCAGGTCGTCCAGCCAGGGTCGCTCCGTCGCCCAGTGGGCGGCGTCCAGCAGCGCCGGGCCGCCGGCGGCGAGGTGTTCCCCGGCCGGGTGGTGGCGCAGGTCCGCGGTGAGGAACGCGTCCACCCCGGCCGCGGTCGCCTCGGCGAGGAAGCCGTCCCCCGAGCCGCCGCTGACGGCGAGGGTACGAACCATACGCCCGGGATCCCCGGCGGCGCGAACTCCCCAGGCGGTGACCGGGAGCACGGCGGCGGCCAGCCGGGTCAGCTCGGCGAGCGTCATCGGGGTGGGCAGCTCGCCGATGCGGCCGATGCCCCGGCCGGGCCCGGCGGCGGGCGAGCCGGGGCGGGGCGGGTGCAGCGGACGCAGCCCGGTGAGCCCGAACCGGGCGGCGAGCGCGTCGGAGACCCCCGGGTCGGCCACGTCGGCGTTGGTGTGCGCCACGTGCAGCGCGACGTCCGCCTTGATCAACCGGTGCACGATCCGGCCCTTGTACGTGGTGGCGGCCACCGAGGAGACGCCGCGCAGCAGCAGCGGGTGGTGCGCGACGATCATGTCCGCGCCGGCGTCGAGCGCCTCGTCCACGGTCTCCGGGACCACGTCCACCACGCAGGCGACCCGGCGTACCGGGTGGTCGGGCTCGCCCAGCACCAGGCCGACCCGGTCCCACTCCTCGGCCCACGCGGGCGGGTAACGGCGGTCCAGGGCGGCCACCACGTCGGCGACGGTGTGCGGCGATCCGGTTGTGCTCACGGGCGGCCAGCTTACCGGCGTCCGGGCCGGTACACGCCGACCGTCGCCGGGCGCGGCCCCCGGCGTCTGCCGAGGGCCGTGCCCACCGCGCCTCTCAGCCGACCGGGGCGACCGGCCGGTCCGCGCCGCGCAGGGCGGCCAGGCCGGCGTCCCAGGGGAAGGCGTCCGCGCGCCGGTCCCCCGTGCCGGGCGGGTGCAGGCGTACGACGTGGTCGCCGAAGACCATCCGGACGCCCCACTGCACGAGCCGGTCCAGGCTGGCCCGGAACGCCGGGTGCGCGGCCATCGCCTCGTTCGTGTACGGGACGGCAGCGATCGGCACCCCCATCCCCTGCGCCTCGATCAGCAGGCCCAGCGCCAGGGTGTCCGTGATGCCGACCGCCCACTTGTTGATCGTGTTGACGGTGGCCGGGCACACCAGCATGGCGTCGGCCGGGGGCAGCACGTCCGGGTCACCCGGGTTCTTGTAGTGCGTACGGACCGGGTGGCCGGTCTGCCGGGCCAGCTCCGTCCGGTCGACGAACTTCGCGCCGTCCGGCGTGGTGACCACGCAGACCGTCCAGTCCTCCCGCTGGGCGAGGTCGACCAGCCGGCCGACGTGACGGGCCAGCGGCGAACCGCAGGCGATGACGTAGAGCACCCGCCGGTGCCCGCTGGCGGTCTTCGGACCGCTCATACTCCGACTCCCATGTGTTCAGCCAACTCCGCGATCGGCGGAGGCGGCGCACCACGTGTGCGACGGAGAATCTCGGACATCAATTCGTGCGCTATCGGCCGGCACCGGATCTCGGAGGGCGCGAGCCGGTCACCGCGCAGCAGCATGTCCCCGGCGTTGGCGACGTCACCGATCTGGGAGTAGCCGCGGGCCAGGTCGAGCAGGTGGTGCGCGCGCCGCTCCGGCAGCAGCGCGTTGAACGCCGGCTCGGACAGCCGCATGTGGGTCTCCACCGCCCGGCCGCCGTCGCCCAGCTCGACCGCCGCCGCCGCGCGGTGCAGCTCCAGGTTGGTCGGGCCGAAGGAGGTCCAGTAGTGGTTGTGGTCGCCGCCGAGCATGGTGGCCGCCTCACCCGCGCCGGCGAGCAGGTCGTCCACTGTCGCCGAGTCACCGATCCGAGCGGCGGCCATCGCGCCCTGGAGCAGCAGCATGCCGTACACGGAGAGCCGTTCCGGCCGGACGTCGTTGTCGCCGCCGGGCGCGAGCCGCCCCGCGATGCGGACGTTCAGCTCCAGCGCCGGGCGGGGGCGGCCCATCGCGACGAGCGCGTTGCAGACCCGCGTGGTGGCGATGCCGGCCAGCAGCGGGTCGTCGGCCCGCTGGGCCACCGCCATCGACCGGTCGGCGGCGAGCCAGGCGAGGTCACACTCGCCGAGCTTGCGCAGCACCGAGGAGGCGATCTGGTAGACCTGCCCGAGCAGGTGGGCGGCCTCGCGTACCTGGTCACCGGCGGCGTAGCCGGCGTCTGCCGCCTGGGCGTCGCGCAGCAGCTTGGGCAGCGCGCGGGTGAGCATGCCGTAGCGGCCGTACTGGTAGGTGAGCCAGGCGTGGTTCACCGCCTTGCGCATGTCGGCCAGCGGCGGAGGGTAGGGCGCCGCGTCGAAGTAGGCGCTCATCGAGTCGTACCGCTCCAGGGCGGTGCGGATCTCCTCCACCTCGACCTGGTCGATGCAGTTGAGCGCGTCGGTACGCCGCTCCGGGTCCTTGCCGTGCAGCAACTGCACGTCGATCTGGAGGATGTCGGCGATCTCGTAGAGCACGGAGAACTTGTCCAGCCGGCGGACGCCGCGCTCCACCTTGTCCACCCAGCTCTTGGACTTGCCGAGCCGGTCGGCGAAGACCTGCTGGGACATCTTGCGGCGGCTCCGCCAGTACGCCACCCGCCGGCCTATGGGCAGTTCGTCCATTCCCGCTCCCTCCCCCTCACGGCGCCGGCCGGTCCCCCCACGTCCCTCAGGCTCGCGCCGATCGCACAGGTTGTGCGTCCACCGTCCAGCCAGTTCTCGTAGTTTTCGCGCAAGTTGCACCGACCGTTAGTCACCTCAACGAGCGTGGGTTACGGCAGTGACGGCTTTCGACGTGTGGCTTGTGGACGGTTCGGCGGGACCAGAGGGGACGACAGACATGTGGAGGAACGTCCGACCGCGCGTCGCTCACCTCTCGCCGCTGGAACGGGTCCGGCTGCGCCGCGTCGCGGTGCGGTACGCGCTGCACGGCTGGCCGGTCACCCCCGGCGCCTGCCTGGCGAACAGCCGCTTCGTCTGCGGCCGGGCCGGCTGTCCCACAGTGGGCTGCCACCCGGCGCTGGAGGACTGGGAACACGCCGCCAGCGCCGACCCGGCCCGGGTGGCCACCTGGTGGCGCAGCCGCCCGCACGGCATCCTGCTGCCCACCGGCCGCGCCTTCGACGTCCTGGAGGTCGCCGCCCACCTGGGCCGGCAGGTCCTGGAAGCGGTCGCCACCCACCCCGCCGGCTTCGGCGTACGCGGCCCTGCGCTGGTCACCCCGACCGGCCGCTGGATGTTCCTGGTACGCCCCGGCGACCCGCTGCGGCCCGAGCTGGAGCACTGCTTCCACGTGGTACGCCACGGACCCGGCTCGTGGATCCCCGCGCCACCGACCCGGCTGCCCGAGGGGACGGTGCGCTGGGTGGTCGCGCCCGAGCAGGCCCGGTGGCAGCTACCCGACTCGTACCTGGTGCAGAATGCGCTGATCGCCGCGTTACGGGCGGCCGGGGTGACGCTCGGCGCCGACCTGTTCCCCGGTCATCTCCCGCTGCCCCGCCGCGGCCGCTGACCTCCCAGCACCCGGCCGGTGCTTCCGCAACGCGTGCTCCGACGCCGAGCGTTCTCCCTGGTCACAGCGGGTCCGGTGACCCGGACGGGTGGCCGACAGCGACCTCCCCGGCACCGGGCTCGTTGTTCCTGGCGAGGGCGCGTCCGCGCCAGAGCGGGGGTTTGACCATGTCCAGGGACGACGCTGCCCGCCACACCGGCGGTACCGAGCCGGCGCGGCCCCGCCGCCGCCTGCACCCGTGGGCCTTCACCCGACCGCTGGGTGTGCGCCCCGGCCGTCCTCGCCCCACCGGCTCCCGCCCCGCCATCCTCCACCGCCCCCTCCGCTGACCCCGCCTGCACCCTTCCCTTCCCCCTCTCCCTTCCTCCCCCACCAGCCCACCGCCGGTTGATCAAGGAGTTTGCGTCCGCCCAGCACGTTCTGGAGGACACAAACTCCTTGATCACCGCACCAAGGGCAGGCGGAGGGAAGGGCAGCACGCAAACGCACCGGCGGGGGCGGGAGGCGGCGGTCAGGGCAGGGTGGGGAGGGTGCGGGAGTGGTGTTGGTGGGCGTCGTCCGTGACCACGGCGTGCTGCCAGGGGGACGGTAGGCGGTCCAGCCAGGCCAGGCCGGGGCCGCCCATCGCCACCGCCGCTGTCGCGTACGCGTCGGCCACGCCCAGATCCGGCCCCACCACAGTCACCGAGCGCAAACCCGTCGCCGGTACGCCCCGGCGCGGGTCGACCACGTGGTGGCCGCGCTCGTACACGCCGGAGGTGGCGACCGCCATGTCGGTGCCGGTCAGCACCAGACAGGTCGCCCCCGCGTCCCACGGATGCCGCACCCCGATCCGCCACGGCTCACCGGCCGCGTCGCGGCCGCGTACGCGCACGTCGCCGCCCGCGTTCACGCAGTGGTTCGGCGCGCCCGCGGCGACCAGCCGGTCCGAGGCGACCTGCGCCGCCCAGCCCTTCACGTAGCCGGACGGGTCGAGGCGACCGGTCGCGTACGCGTCGAAGAACCCGTCGGTGACGGTCCACAGGTCGGCGCAGGCGGCCAGCACGGCCCGCAGGTCGGCGGAGGCGTCGGCGACCCGCAGGTCGCCCCGGTCGATCCGGCACACCTCGCTGTCGTCGCGGTACGTGCTGAACCGCGCGTCCACCTCGCGCAGCCAGCCGAACGTGTCCTCGGCCAGCTCGTGCAGGGTCTCCGGGGGCAGGTCGTCGGCCAGGTCGAGGCTGATCGCCGTACCCATGATGTGTTCGACCCGGCGAAGGCCGCGCCGGGCGGACGGACCGGGACCGACGGCACCGGCATGAGCCGGCACGGTCACGCCTTGTCCAGCGCGGCCTGCAACGACTGCTTGTACGCGGTGCTGGTGTAGGTGGCTCCCGACACGGTGCTCAGGTTGGCGCCCTGCCGGGCCACCACCTCGCCGGAGGTGCCGCTGTAGCGGGCCTGCACGTCGTCGCTGCGCTGCCCGGACTGCCCGCCCAGCGGCAGCCCGATCGCCGTGGCGTCGACGATCCGGCTTCCGCTGAGCGTGATCCGGACCTGGAGCGAGCCGTACTCGTAGGTGACCGACGGCCCGGTCACCGTGCGGGTGGTGGCCTTGGGCGCGCTGGTGGTGGTCCGCGGCGCGGCCGGTGTGGTGCGCGTGCGGGTGCCACCGCGGCTGGCCGCGCTGCGGTCGGCGGACGGCTTCGGGGTGGGCTTCGACGAGGCACGCGGCGACGGAGTGACGCCGGGCGCGGAGCCGGTGGGCGACGGCGGCTCGGGCGCGGCGGAGCCGCCCGGGGCGACCGGGGCCAGCGCGGCCGGTACATCCGCTCCGGCCTGCCCGGCGCCCGGCGCGCCCTTGAGCACCACCAGTGCGGTGGTGCCGGCGGCCAGGCCGGTGATCGCGAGCAGCGCGCGACGCATGGGCGGTGCCTCTCCTACAGCTCGAACGCGGTCAGGTGGATCTGGCGGCGGGGCACGCCTGCCGCACGCAGCGCGGCGACTGCCTCGTCGACCAGACCGCCGGGGCCGCACAGGTAGACGTCGCGGCGGGTCAGGTCGGGCACGAGCCGGCGCAGGCCGTCGGGGTTCATCACCTGGCGGGGGCCGGGGTCGTCGCGGCGGCCGACGACGTACCAGACGGAGGTCTGCCGGGCCTGCGCGAGCCAGTCCAGTTCCTGGTGCAGCAGCACGTCGGCGGGGGTACGCGCCCGGTAGATCAGCGCCGCGCCGGGCGGCAGCTCCTCCAGCATCGCCCGCAGCGGCGCGATGCCGCTGCCCCCGGCGATGAGCAGCGCCCGTTCCCGGGTGCGGTGCGCGGCGGTGAACGTACCGGAGGGGCCCTGCGCCCAGACCCGGGTGCCGGGCGTGAGGTCGCGCAGCTCGGCGGTGTACCCGCCGACGACCTTGACGGTGATCCGCAGCCACCTGTCGTTGGCGGCGGCGGAGACGGAGAACGGGTGCGACTGCCACCAGCAGCCGGGGTTGAGGAAGCGCCAGCGGAAGAACTGGCCGCCGAGCAGGTCGATCTGGTTGAGCCGTTGCCCGGTCAGGTAGACCGAGACGGTGTCCGGGCTCTCCGCCACCACGTCGGCGACGCGCAGCCGGTGCCGCAGGTTGAACACCAGCGGCGCGAGCATCCGGCCCCACACCAGCGCGGCCACGACCAGCAGGTACGCGGCGATCCAGCCGGTACGCACCGGACCGGGTTCGTAGAGCTGCGCGCCGTTGCTGAACTGGTGCGCGTACCCGAGCAGCAGCGTGAGGTAGCTGGCGGCGTGCAGCAGGTGCCACAGCTCGTACGGCAGGCGGCGGCGCACGGCGCGTACCGCGGTGAACGCGACAGCGACCAGGATGCCCGCGGCGACGAACGCGGAGACCATGTCCTCGTAGTCGGTCAGCAGCGCGCCGACCTCGCCGAGCACCGTCTTGCGTTCCTGGCGGGAGTAGCCGACCACCAGCAGCGACATGTGCGCGAGCACCGCCACCAGCAGCGTCGCGCCGAGGTCCCGGTGCAGCCGGGAGATCCGCTCGCCGCCGAGCGCGCGTTCCAGCACGCCGAGCCGGCTCATCATCAGCACCTGGACCAGCAGCAGGTAGCCGGCGAGCAGCCCGGTGATCCGGCCACCGGCGGTGAGCAGGTCGGCGGTGTCGGCGAGCGATCCGGCCGGGGTGTCCAGCCACCACGGCAGGACCGCGGCGACCAGGCCCAGCCAGAAGAGCACGGCGAGCGCCCGCCGGCCGCCGGGTCCGCGGCGCGGACGACCCGGGGGTACGGGGGCAGCCGGACGGCCGCCGTACGGGGCGGGATGCCCGGTACGACGGCCGGCGGCGCGGGTGTCCTGGTACGTCACGCGTAGATCTTGACCGGGGTGAACTTCTGCCGGGGGAAGACCTTGTCCACCTGGGCGGTGGTCAGGCCGAAGCGTCCCTGCGCGACCGATCCGTAGACGTTGAACATGTTGTTGTATTCCGGCACGTCGCCGCTGTCCAGCTTGTCCAGTCCGTTCCAGGTGCCGAGCAGCGAACCGGCCAGCTTGCGGCCGGACAGCACGGTGACCACACCGCCGTGCCCGTGGTCGGTGCCGCCGCCGTTCGAGCCGACCCGCCGGCCGAACTCGCTGGACACCATGATGGTCACGTCCGCCGACCGGTCGCCCAGGTCGGTGAAGAACGCGGCCATCGCGTTCGCCAGTTCGTTGAGCCGCCGCCAGAGCTGGCCGCCCTCGCGGGTGCCCTGGTTCTCGTGGGTGTCGTAGCCGCCCATGCCGACCGTCGCCACCCGCACGTTCGCGCCGCCCTTGATGAGCTGGGCGAGCTGCTTGAACGCGTTCCCGACGCCCTGGTACTCGACGCCCTCGGCGGCGGCGTACGGCTTGGCGGCGAGCTTCTGGGCGGTGGCGAGCGCGCCCATGCCCTCGATGACCGCCTCCTCGACCGGGTGGTTGATGCCGGTGAACAGGCCGCGGATCGCCTTCTCGGTGGCCGCCCGGAACTTGTCGTCGCCGTTGAGCCGCAGGTCGCCGACGCTGTTGAGGGAGATCGCGCCGTTCACGCCGACGAGCGAGCGGGGCAGCGTGCTGCCGATGCCGACGCTGCGGAACGCGGTGCCCTTGCCGAGCGAGTCGACCAGGCTGTCCAGCCAGCCCCGGCCGCCGGTCTCGCCGGGCAGGCCGCCCAGGTTGCACGCGTCGGCGGCCTGGAAGTGGCTGCGGGACAGCCGCGGGTCCGACACGGCCGGCACGAAGCCGAGCTGCCCGGCCTTGAGCCACTTCTCCAGCGGCGCGAACGCGCTGGTCAGCTTGAAGCCGCGGGCCAGCGCCAGCGAGTCGTCACCGAGCAGCAGGTCGGGGCGCGCCTTGGCGAGCACCGGGTCGTCGGCGGGTGCGACCAGGCTCAGCCCGTCCAGCCCGCCGTAGAGGAAGACGTGGATCAGCGTGCCGGTCTTGGTCGCGGCGAACGACGCCGAGGTGGTGACGAACTGCGCCGTCGCGAGCGCGGTCGCGGTCGCGGCGGCGCCGGCGACGAAGGTACGCCGGGTGACGCCCCGGCCGTCCTGCTGCGCCTCCTCGATCTCCTCCAGCCGGCGGTACCGGTCGGTCTCGGCCGCGTTCTCGGCCGCGACGATGTCCGCCTCCGCGCGCAGCAGCGCCTCGGCCGGGTTGTCGGCCAGCCGCCGCAGGTCGGGGCACTCGGGGTGCAGGGGGTACGGGTTCACGGTCATCTCCATCGAATGCCTCACCGGAGGTGGTGCTGGGGGGACGCGAGGATCGTCCGCGCGACAGCGGCGATGGCCCCGTTGAAGGTGGCGTCGACCTTGGCGCTCTCGGCCACACCGGCCACGGCGAGCACGAGCTTCTTCTCCTTGGCGCTGAGCTTCTGCTGCACCAGCCGCTGGGCCAGCGCGTCCACGTACGCCCCGGCGGTGGCCGGCGGCTTCGCGACCAGCTTCTCCGGCTTGACGAAAGTGAACTGCTTGCGCCAGCCGCCGATCAGATCACCGGCCTCGTTCCAGCCGTCGATCATCGTCCCGGCCGAGGTCCAGGCCAGGTAGACGTCGGCGTAGCCGTCCGGGGTGGGCTTGCCCATCGGGTACTGGCCGAGTTCGCGCATCTTGTCCTGGATCTGCCGCAGGCCCTGGGCGAACGGGGTGCGCCGGTTGTCGCCGGTGAAGCCGGGGGCCGCGTCCGGCGAGACACCGAGCACCCGGTACGTGGCGACCAGGTACTCCATCGGGCGGCGTACCTTCTGGCCGATCGCCGCCCAGAACTCCGAGGAGCTGAACAGCGTCGCCAGCACCGGCCGGATCTGTCCCTTGTTCGTGGTGTACGCCTTCGCGAGCCGGTCCACCACGGACTTCGGCGGGGTGTCGGAGACGAACCGGGTGGCGAGGTTCTGTGCCACGTACCGGGCGGTCGACGGGTGCATCGCGATGTAGCGGATGTACGAGTCGATGACCTTGTCGGCGGCCACCGGGTCGTCGGAGTTGTTGGCGTGGCTGAACCCGAGGATCTTCACCTTGCCGAGGTAGTGCCGCTCGGCGAAGAACTTGTACTTGCCGTCGGCGACACCCCGTCCGGTCTGGAGCAGCGCGGCCTGGCGGACGTCCTTCTCGGTGTAGCCGCCGTCGACGCCGACCGAGTACAGCTCCAGGTTCTCCCGGGCCAGGTTCTCGTTGACCGCGTCCTTACGCGAGTCGACCTGGTTCAGGTAGAGCAGCAGCGCCGGGTGCTTGTTCGCGGCGACGAGCATCTCCGGGTAGCTGCCCAGCGCGTGCTTGCGGATGACGTCCCGGTCGAACGCGTTGCGGTAGTTCTCCCCGCCGTCGAAGTCGGCGGCGACGTGCAGGAAGTCGTTCCAGAAGTCGACCATCACCTCGAAGAGCTGCCGGTCCGACCAGATCTGCCGGGCGATGGTGGCGTCCACCGTCTCGCGGGCCGGGTCGACGCCCTTCTCGTTGAGCTGCTCGCGCTGGTCGCGCAGCTGCGTCGGGCTGAGCTTGAGCGACTGCAGCTCGGCCAGCTTCAGCTCGGCCTTCGTCGGGGCGATCTTCTCCGGTTCGAGCTGCTGGCGCAGCCAGTCGTCGATGCCGAGCCGCTTGATGTCGGCCATCACCTTCGGGGTGGCGGCGAACGTGGTGCGGGTGGCGAGGTGCCGGATCGGGTCCTTGGCGAGGACCGTCTTCACAGTCACCTTGGTCGCCTCGGCGGCGGCGGCCGGGCTGCCGTAGAGCCGGCCACCGGACGGCGCGTTGCGCTTGAGCGCCTCGCCGGCACGGGAGCCCATGTAGCTCTCGTTCTGCTCGGTGTAGGTCCGTACCGTGCTCGGCTGCTGGCCGCTGGGCCGGGCGGCGTTGCCGTCGGTGGTCACCGTACCGGTGGCGTCACCGGCCGGCGCGTCACTGAACAGGCCGCGCACCTGCGGGGACATGGCCAGGGCGGCGCCACCGGCGACCACCACGGCACCGCCGAGGGTGGCCAGCGCCCGGCGCCGGCCCCGCTTCGGGGCCTCGTCGCCGTCGTCGTCCAGGTCGGGCAGTCCACCGCCGGGCGGCGGGCCGTACCCGCCGGAGGGCTGGGCGTAACCGCCGGACTGGGGGTAGCCGGCGGGGGCCGGCGCGGCGGGGGCGAAGCCGTTCGGCCCGACCCACTGCGGGCCCTGGGCGGGGTGGGCGCCGGGGTGCGGCGCGTGCGGGTCGCGGTACCCGTCCGGATGGGGGTGCTGGTATCCGTCCCAGCCGCGGTCGTCCCGGGGTCGACGCGGTGGCACGTTCAGGTCGGCCATGTACCTATCCCGTTTTCTTCGAGCGCCGGCACGCCTGCCACCCGATGGGGGTCGGGGTGGCGCAGGGGCGGCGACGGTTGCCGGAGAAGTTGCCTACGGGAAAGTAGCCATGCCGTCCCGGCCGCTCAAGGCGCGCCGAACGCGCTCGTGAGCGCACTTAAGACGGTGCTCAGGCCCGCCGCGGAGGGCCCGTCGCGGCGGCGGGGGCGCGGCGGCGTCCGGAGCAGGGCCGACCCGGGCGCGCACCGCCCGGATGCGAGGTTTCGCACAGCGGCGACGCCGCCGGGGGCGTTCATTGCCTCACCGAAAATTAAGGTACGGATAAGCCTGCGCTGAGAACCTCGTTCCGCCTGTCCGGTCCGCCGAAACAGCAGCAGCGGCGGCGCGTGACCGGCCTCCGATCCGGGTATGCCGCCGAACCGCTGAAGCCGTGAGGGGAAGGGCACCGCCATGCTCAGCCAAGAGGATCAGCGCAGGTTCGAACAGATCACCCGTCATCTGCGGGAGAGTGATCCACGCTTCTTCGCCCGGTTGGACAGCCGGATCAAGGGCCGCCGGGGCCGGTACATGATGCTGTTGACGATCGTGCTGTGGGCGTCGCTGCCGGCGATGACAGTGCTCGTCGGACGGCTCGCCGGGGCGATCTGCGCGGTGGTGCTCGTCGCCAACGCCGCAGTGATGTGGCGCTTCCGCCGCCGCCTCCTTTAGGTGCAAGGAAGGGCCCCTTCTTAACGCTTCCGGTAGAGGAAGGGCCCCTTATTAACGCTCGCCTGCGGCTTCGCCGCGACCGAACTCCCTGGGGGACGCGGCCTCGCCGCGACCGAACTCCCGGTACGCCCGGCGCAGCCGCTCGGCCAGGCCCGGCCCGCCGATCATGGCACCGGGTGAACCGAGCTGGCGCAACAGCAGCTCCGAGCCGGTGGCGAGCGTGGGCGGCCGGTCCGGCAGCGGCACCGGCGACAGCCAGAACCGGTCCGGTTCGGCTTCCGCCTCGACCGGCGGCAACCCGGCCAGGGCCCGCGCCGCGCCGACCACCGGCACACCGGTCGTCCCGGCCGGCTCCGGCCCGGCGCCCGACTCCGGCCCGGCACCCGGGCCCGGCTCCGCGCCCGCACCGCCGTTTCCGCCCGCGCCACCGGCTCCGCCCGCACCACCGGCTCCGCCGGCACCACCGGCTCCGCCGGCACCGCCGGTTCCGCCGGCACCGCCGGTTCCACCTGAGCTGCCGGCTCCGCCCGCACCACCGGCTCCGCCCGCACCGCCGGTTCCACCTGAGCTGCCGGCGTCGGCGCCGCGCAGCGTACGCAGCCGGTCGAGCAGTTCGGCGCGGGACCGGCCGCGCCAGTGCAGCAGGTGGAACGGGTCCGCGTCGAACGCCTCGGCGAGCAGGTAGAACGTGGCCGCCAGATGTTTGCACGGCACCGCGAAATCAGGGCAGCCGCAGCGCTGGTCCAGCTCGCCGATCGCAGCCGGGAACAGCGGCGCGCCCGCCTCGGCGAACAGCTCCTCCAGTTCGGCCGGCAGGTCACCGGCGAGCAGCCGGGCGCTGAAGAACGCCTGCCCGGCCAGTTCGGCCTCGATCCGCCGCCACGTCTCCTCCGGGTACGCGGCCAGCCCGATCCGCACCGGGTAGGGCCGCGGCCGGGATCCCTGCACCTCGGCGGTGACAGTCCCCGGCGACACATCCAGCCGGAGCACCTGCCCCCGCCGCGCGTACGCCCGCCCACGGGTGAGCCGGGAGCCGAGCGCGAACGACTCCAGCACCTCGACGAACCGCCGGGACCACCAGGACTGCCCGATCGCGCCCCGGGTGCTGCGCGCCCGCAGGCCACCCTCGACCCGTACCGGCGGGCCGTAGTCGTCAAACCCGGGGCTCACTCGACCACCGCCCCGGACTCCAGCCGGAACAGGTCGCGCAGTGTGTCCGTGGACAGCTCGGTGACCCACTGCTCGCCGCTGCCCACCACCGACCGGGCCAGGCTGCGCTTGTCGGCGATCATCGCGGCCACCTTCTCCTCGACCGTGCCGGCGCAGACGAACTTGCGTACCTGCACGCGGCGGCGCTGTCCGATCCGGAACGCCCGGTCGGTGGCCTGGTCCTCGACGGCGGGGTTCCACCACCGGTCCACGTGCACCACGTGGTTGGCGGCGGTCAGGGTGAGCCCGGTGCCGCCGGCCTTGAGCGACAGGACGAACAGCGGCGGACCCTGCGGCGTCTGGAACCGGGTCACCATGGCGTCCCGTTCGGCCTTGCCGACGCCGCCGTGCAACAGCAGCACCTCCCGGCCGGTACGCGCCGACAGGTGCCCGCGCAGCATGCCGCCGAACTCGGCGTACTGGGTGAACAGCAGCGCCTTCTCCTCCGCCGCGAGTACCTCGTCGACGATCTCGTCGAGGCGTTCCAGCTTGCCGGATCGGCCGTCCAGCGCGGAGCCGTCGTGCAGCAGCTGGGCGGGATGGTTGCAGACCTGCTTGAGCCGGGTCATGGTGGCGAGCACCAGTCCGCGCCGCTCGATCCCGTCGCTGGACTCGATCTTCGCCATCATGTCGTCGACCACTGCGCGGTAGAGCGCGGCCTGCTCGGCGGTGAGGTTGCAGACCACCTCCATCTCCAGCTTCTCCGGCAGGTCGGTGATGATCGACGGGTCGGTCTTGAGGCGGCGCAGCACGAACGGGCCGGTGATCCGGCGCAGCCGCTCGGCCACCTCGGCGTCGCCGTGCCGCTCGATCGGTTCGGCGAAGCGCTTGCGGAACGTCGCGGCCGGTCCGAGCAGCCCCGGATTCGCGAACTGCATGATCGACCAGAGGTCGGCGAGCCGGTTCTCCACAGGCGTACCGGTGACCGCGACCCGGTGCCGCGCGGGCAGCGACCGGACCGCCTCGGCCTGGCGGGTCGCGGCGTTCTTGATCGCCTGCGCCTCGTCCACCACCACCCGGTGCCAGTCGACGCCTGCCAGCTCGAACGCGTCCCGGGCGGCCACCGAGTACGTGGTGAGCACCAGGTCCGCCTCGCCCACTGCGGCGGCGAAGCCCTCGCCGCGGGTGCGCTCGGCGCCGTGGTGCACGTGGACGCGCAGCCCCGGCGCGAACTTCGCGGCCTCCCGCTGCCAGTTGCCGACGAGCGACATCGGACAGACCAGCAGTGTGGGCCCGGCCTCCGGCGGGTCACCGGCGAGCAGCGCGAGCAACTGCACGGTCTTGCCCAGACCCATGTCGTCGGCGAGGATCCCGCCGAGTCCGAGCGACTGGAGGAACGCCAGCCAGGCCAGCCCGCGCCGCTGGTACGGCCGCAGCGTCCCGCTGAAGCCCGGCGGCGGGTCGGCCGGGGTGAGCCGCCGTTCCGCCTCACCTGCCAGCAGTTCGCCGAGTGCGCCGTCGGCGACCACGTCCAGCACCGGCAGCTCACCGGCCCGGTCGTCACCGGACAGTCCCATCCGCAGCAGGTCGGCCACTGTCAGCTCACCGGAGGAGCGCAGCAGCTTCAGCCCGGCCTCCAGCCGCTGCGGGTCCAGCTCGACCCACCGGCCGCGCAGCCGGACCAGCGGCGACTTCAGGTCGGCCAGCGACGCCAGTTCCTCGGCGGTCAGCGGCTCGTCGCCGAGCGCCAGCTCCCAGCGGTAGTCGACGAGCGCGTCCAGCCCCAGCTTCCCGGCGGTGGTGGCGACAGCGCCCGGGGCGGTACGGCTGCGTGCCCGCAACCGCGCCCCCAGCCGCGACGAGGAACGCCGCCACCACGACGGCAGCAGCACCCCGAACCCGGCCGCGTGCAGCACCGGCGCGCCCTCGCGCAGGAACCGGTGCGCGCCCTCGGCGTCCAGCTCCATCCCCTCGGGCGCGGCGGTACGCAGCGCGGCGTCCACCTCGGGCCACAGCCGGCTGGCCCGGCCCAGCTCGGCGAGAAGCGTCTCCTGCGGTTCCACGCCCCGGGCGGCGAGCGCCGGCGCGGGCCGCTGCCAGATGTGTGCGGCGTCCACCACGAGCCCCGGCTCGTCGGCCGGGTGCAGGCCGAACTCGACCCGCCAGGCGGCGTCCTCGACCAGTTCGGCGACCGGGTCGACGGCCGGCTCGACGAGGCGGAACGTGGCCCGTACCGCGCCGCCCGCGGCGTCGCGCTGCCAGGCGTCCAGCTCGTCGCGCAGCGTCGCCAGCGCGTCCGGCTCGGCCGGGAAGGAGCGCTCCGGGCCGGTCAGCGCGGCCAGCCAGCGCGGCACCGCGCCGACCGGGCGCATCCCCCGGTGCAGCCGGGTGTCGGCCAGCGCCACCCGGGCGGCGGCGTCGACCAGCGCGTCCAGCGCCTCCGCGACCAGCTCACCGGCCCCGATGTCGTCGGCCCGCCCGCCCCACGCGTCCTCCACCGGACCGCCCGCCCCGACCGGTGCCGCCGCGACGGCCACCGGCGCACCCCAGGGCTCGGGCCGCCATTCCCGGGCGGCGCGGGCCGCCGGTGGCAACGCCATCGCCAGGTCACGCGCCCAGGTCGCGTCGGTGCCGGTGAGCAGCGGCCGCCAGAGCGCCCACCCGGTCGCCACGTCGTCCTCCCCCACGGCCCGCAACCGCCGCCCGGACCCCGCGACGCCCGAGGCCGCCGGCACCCGCACCGCCGAGGTCCGCCGGCCGGTCGCGGCCGGTCCACCGTCGGGAACACCACCGGGGTACGCCTCCAGCACGCCCGGCAGCAGCCGCCCGCGTACGACCAGGTCGGCGGCGAAGTCGGCCAGCTCGCACAGGTGCCGCAGGCTCGCCCCGACCGGGCCCGGCATCGGCGCGCGCAGCAACGCGTACGCGTCGTCCGGGGCGTACCCCAGGGCGGGAGCCCGCCATCCGGCGCGGGTGATCGGGCCGCGGACCGCTTCCCCGACGGTGGCCCGGACCAGTTCCGGCGAGTCCAGCGGCGAGCCGGCCCGGGTCGGCAGGTCCAGCAGGACGGAGATCGGCTCGCCCGGCATGCCGTCGAGCGCGGCGGCGAGCGCGGCGTGGCCGGCGGCGAACGGGTGCGGGCGCTCGCGCGGGACGCGGCCGGGACGGCGGGGCGCGCGGGCCGGAAGCGTGCTGTCCTCGGCCCACAGGGCGAGCCCGGCGCCGGGCAGCCACAACCCGTGGATGACCAGCACTGTTCCCCCTCGACGACGTCCCCGGGGCCGGAAGACGGCGCCCGGGGAGCCAGGATAGGCCGCCGGACGCCGCTATCGTCGGCGCCATGGTCGACCTTCTCGTGATCGGCGGGCTCGGCGTGGACATCCGCGCCCGGGTGCCCGCCCTGCCGCCGCCCGTCGCCGACTCGCTGCTGGTGCCGCCGATCGACCTGCGGATCGGCAACACCGGCGCCGGGGTCGCGCTGGCCGCGCACGCGCTCGGCCTGCGGGTGGCGCTCGTCGACGTGCTGGGCGCCGACCCGGCCGGCGACGTGGTGCGGGCGGCGCTGGCGCGTACCTCGATCCGGACCATGCTCGCCGACGCGCCGGCCGGCACCCGCCGGTCGGTGAACCTGGTCGACCCGGCGGGGCGGCGGATGTCGCTGCACGACCCGCGTCCCTGGTCGGGGCCGGCGCCGTTCGGCGAGGCGGAGCTTGCCGCGCTCGTCGCCGAGGCCACCCACGTCCACCTGTCGATCATGGATTGGGCACGGGACTCGCTGGCTGTGCTGCGCGCCGCCACGTCGATCTCCACCGACCTGCACGACTGGGACGGCGAGAACGACTACCACCGCCCGTTCGCCCGGATCGCGGACCTGGTCTTCGTCAGCGACACGCGGCTCGGCGAGCGGGCCGCGAAGGAGGCGGCCGAGCTGGCGCCGCGCACGGTGCTGGTCACCGGCGGGGCGGCCGGCGCGACGCTGCACACCCCCGGCGTGCCGCCGACGCACGTGCCCGCCGCCACCCCGCCAGGGCCGGTGGTGGACACCAACGGCGCCGGGGACGCCTTCGCGGCCGGGGTGATCGCCGCCCGGCTGCGCGGCGCGGGCATCCTCGACGCGGCCCGGTACGCGGCCCGGGTGGCGGCTGCCGCCTGCACCCACGACGGGATGGAGTACCCGGACGGGCTGCTGCCCCGCGAGTGACCCGTCAGATCGAGCCGGTCTCGCCGTCGGTCAGCTCGCGCAGGATGTCGGCGTGCCCGGCGTGCCGGGCGGTCTCCTCGATCAGGTGCACCAGCACCCAGCGCAGCGACACCTCGCCGAGCTGCGGGTGCGGCACCACGTGGTCGAGGTCGAACCGCTCGGCGACCCGGCGGGACCGGTCGCAGGCCGCCTCGTACGCGGCGGCGAGTGTCTCGACCGTCTCGCCGGCGCCCAGCGTGAAGCTGGCGTCGGCGTCGGCCTGGGAGGTGACGTAGACGTCGCCCGGCTCGGGGGCGAACAGGCAGCGGAACCAGTTCCCCTCGACCAGGGTCAGGTGCTTGAGCAGCCCGGCCAGTGTGGTCAGCGAGGGCACCAGGCGCCGGGCGGCGTCGGCGTCGGTCAGGCCGCGCGCCTTGCGCAGCACGTTGGCACGGTGGAAGTCGAGGAACGCGTCGAGGATCGCCCGTTCGTCGCCCGTGCGGGCGAGGACCGGACCGAGTGCCGGATCGATCGTCGGGTGCGCCATCCCCGGACCCTAGTACGCGGTGTGTACGGTCCGCTGCCCCGCGTGATCCCCTGCGCGGGCGGGCCGGCCGGGGCAGGATGGGCGCATGGCTTCCTCGGTGCAGATCCCTCTGGTGGGCGGCGCGGCCGACGGCGAGACCGTCACCGTCGAGCTGGACGTCAACGGCCGTCCGCCGCTGACCCACCACCACCTCGGGTCGAACGGCCTCGCGGAGGCGCAGATCTACGAGCTGGAGTCGGACGACCAGCCGGGCCGGGAGTGGGTCTACGCCTGGCGCGGCCCGGCGGTCTGACGGCCCGGCTCACACCGCCGGCGTCAGCGTGCGGGCCCGGATGCTGTCCAGCACGCTGCGGGTCACCTGCGAGGTGCCGCGCGCCTGCTCGCAGACCTCAGCGACCCGGCGTGCGGTCTCGTCGGCCCGGGCCGCCCGCTCGTCCCACAGCCGGTCCACCTCGGCCAGCAACGGGCCCTCCACCTCCCGCTCCACGCCGCGCAGCGCCGGCACACCGAGCCGCTGGGCCAGGTCGAAGACCTTTCCGGCGTACGGCAGCGGCAGGAACGGCGTGCCCATCATGGCCGCGAAGATCAGGAAGTGCAGCCGCATGCCGACCGCGAGGTCGAAGTGGCGCATCAGCCCGAGGATCTGCGCCGGACGGTAGTCGCCGTGCAGGATCCGGCCCCGGTCGGCGGCGGTCATGTGCGACAGCACGCCGTGCGAGTGCCGGATGTCGTCGCGTTCCATCGGCACGAACAGCACGTACGCGTCGATCCGGTGCACCAGGAAGTCACCGATCTGGGCGAGCAGGCGGTGGTAGCCGTCCACGTCGAGCCGTTCGGCGGCCCGGCCCGGTTCGCGCACGCTGAGCCCGACCAGCCGGGAGCCGGCCGGTACGCCCTCCTCGCGCAGCCACTGCTGGGGGAACTCCTCCGGTTCGAGCAGGAACGCCGGGTCGGCGGTGACGGTGATCGGGTTGACCAGGCCGGCCTCCTCCAGCACCATCCGTGACTCCTGGTCGCGGACTGTCACCTCGACGGCCTGCGCCAGCGTCTCGCGCACCATGCCGCTGTCGAGCGTGTCGGTGAGGGGGCCGACCCCGACCGCGTACGTGATCAGCGGTAGCCCGCGCTCCTGGGCGACCCGGACCACCCGCAGGTAGCGCCGGGCCTCCTTGTCGTAGAGGATCCCGCCGCCGCCGAGGATGAGCAGGTCGAGCTGGTTGAGCACCGGGGACGAGTCGACCCGGCTGACGCCCTCCCACGGCACCGCCTCGACCTCGGGGTGGGCCAGCGCGGTGTGCGCCGGGTTGCGGGAGAAGACGATGATCCGGGCGTTGGGCTCGTGGCGGCGCAGATCGTCCAGCAGACCCGTGAGGATTGCCTCGTCGCCGAGGTTGCGACCGCCGTAGGAGCCGAGCACGCCGATGGTCAGTCCGGTGCGTTCCCTCATCCGTTGCTCCTTCCCAGGGGCGTCCGCGCCAGCGTTCCCGCTGGCCGCCCCGGGTTAACGCACGGCGAGGAGGCTCAACCGGCGGCGTCGGCGACCAGACGGGAGACGAGGTCCGAGACCACCTGATCGGTGTCGAACCCGGCATCGATCGAGGTGGTGAGCAGGTCGAGCAGGAGCCCGTCGACCGCGTAGTGCAGCAGCGCCACCTCGTACGCCCCGCCCGGTAGTCCGGCGGCGGTGTGGTGGGCGACGTCGTCGGCGTACCCCCGGCGCAGCACGCCGCCGAGCGCGGCCCGCAGCTCCGGGCGGCGCGCGGCCTCCAGCCGCAGCTCGAACAGCGCCCGGGTGAGGCCCGGCTCGCGGGTGGTGCGGGCGACGATGTCGCGCAGGTAGTCGGTCATCAGCGCGAGCGACGGCTCCCGGCGGCCGAGGTCGGCCAGCACGGCCGGGTCGGGCGCGATCCGGTCGAAGATGCGTTCGGCCAGGCCGGCGAGCAGCGCCGCGCGGGACGGGAAGTAGTTCGAGGCGGTGCCGGTGGGCACGCCCGCCTCGGCGTCGACCGCCCGGTGGGTCAGCCCTCGCGCGCCCGCGTCGGCGAGCACCCGCAGCCCGGCGTCGGCGAGCAGGGTACGGCGTTCCGGATTCCTGGCCACGCGAAAACACTAGCAGCAACCACGACAGGTGTTGTACATTCACCACCTAACCACGACAGCCGTCGTGGATCACCTCGGACATCGGAGCCGGCTTGCGCAAGCTCGTGTACTTCGTCGCCAGCACCCTCGACGGTTTCATCGCCGCACCCGACGGGTCGTTCGACTTCCTCCCGCTGACGCCCGACCTGGCGCCCTACCTGGTGGCCGAGTGGCCCCAGACGCTGCCCACGTTCGCCCACGCCCAGCTCGGCATCGACTCCCCGCCCGGCGGCCGCTTCGACACCGTGCTGATGGGCCGCGGCAGCTACGAGCCGGGTCTGAAGGTCGGCGTCACCAGCCCGTACGCCCACCTGGAGCAGTACGTGTTCAGCCGCTCCCTGCCCCCGGCCGACTACCCGGACGTGCACGTCGTCGACGGCGACCCGGCCACCCTCGTCCGCGAGCTGAAGACCCGGCCCGGACGTGACATCTGGCTCTGCGGCGGCGGGCAACTCGCCGGTCAGCTCGTCGACGAGATCGACGAACTGGTGGTCAAGCTCAACCCGGTGGTCGTCGGAAGCGGCATCAAGCTCGTCGACAGCGGCTTCGATCCGCGGCGGCTCACGCTCACCTCGGCGCGCCCGTTCGACGCCGGCGTGGTCGTCCTGCACTACACGCGCAACGATTAACCCGGTTGCCCCGGACGGCGGGCGGCACGCACCGTGGGATCGTGACGACTCAGACGAAGACCCGGCTGCACTGGCACGAACTGCCCGCGCACGTCCGCGACGGCGTCGAGGGCGTCCTCGGCGACCGGGTGGTGGCGGCGCGGTCGCAGCCGGGCGGCTTCTCCCCCGGCACCGCCGACCGGGTCCGCACCGCAGGTGGTGACCGGGCCTTCGTCAAGGCGGTCAGCCCGGCGCAAAACGACCGCAGCCCCGACCTGCACCGCGCCGAGGCCCGGATCGCCGCAGCCCTGCCGCCGGACACGCCCGCGCCCCGGCTGCTCGGCAGCTACGACGACGGCCACTGGATCGCACTCGTCTTCACCGACGTGGAGGGCCGGCACCCGGTCACCCCGTGGCGGGCCGACGAGCTGGCCGCCGTGCTGTCCACACTGGAGACGATGGCCGCCGCGCTCACCCCGGCGCCCGCAGCCGCGACCACACCCACCGCCGCCGAGCGGCTCGCACACGACTTCGGCGGCTGGCGGCGCCTCGCGGCCGACCCGCCGCCCGACCTCGACCCGTGGGCCCGGTCCCACCTGCCCGAGCTGTGCGCCGCCGCCGACCGGGGACTGGCCGCACTCGACGGCGACACGCTCTGCCACGTCGACGTGCGCGCCGACAACCTGCTGCTCGGCCCGGACGGATCGGTCACAGTGGTCGACTGGCCCTGGGCCTGCCGCGGGCCGGCCTGGCTGGACACGCTGCTCACAGTGGTCAACGTGCAGGTGTACGGCGGATACGACCCGGACGCCCTGCTGGCCGCCCGGCCACTGACCGCCGACGTGGACCCGGCCGACCTGACCGGAGTGCTCGCCGGGTTCACCGGGTTCTTCCTCGACGGCGCCCGCCAGCCACCGCCTCCCGGCATCCCGACCGTACGGGCGTTCCAGCGCCTACAGGGCGAGTCCCTGCTCCCGTGGCTGACCCACCGCCTGAAGCCCTGACCGCCCCGGCCTGGCCCGGCCCGGCCCCGCCCTGGCCCGGCCCTGGCCCGGCCCGGCCCGGCGATCTTGCAGTTTCGGCCTCTGGGACGCCGGTTTGGCGCGCTTTGTCGGGGCCGGAACTGCAAGACGCTTCTATGTCTGTGGTGATCGGTTCGGCTGATTGCCGTTAGGGTTCGGCGTTGGTGATCACTTGGGTGGCTCTTCGTTGATCC
>NZ_VISU01000030.1:0-61585 GCF_007827625.1 Micromonospora sp. CNZ297
ACACACCCCCACCCAACACACCCGGCAAATCCACCAAACCACCCCACCGCAACGGCACCTCCAAACCCACCACCCGACCCAAACCCCACACCGCACCACCGTCCAGGTCGGTCAGAGGCTCGGAGTCGTCCACGGAGACGGCACCGCTGGTCAACCACCACAGCCGACCCTCGACCTCGGTGATTGCAAGCGCCTGGGCGACCGCCAGTGCATCGACGACACCGGCGCCGGCCAGCGACATCAGCGAGATCATCCCGGCGACCGGTCCTGCGGCCGCCGAGGCGGCGGACAGCCGACGCGCGATCCCGTCCCGGTCCAGCTCGTCCAGCACCACGGGGATCATCTCGGCACCCCGCTCCGCCAGCTCGGCCAGCAACGGGTGGTCCTCCTGGCCGGGGACCATCAGCACCAGCCAGGAGCCGGTCAGGTTCTCGTTCCCGGTCACGTCCTGGCGCCGCCAGACCACGCGGTAGCGCCAGGAGTCCACAGTCGACCGCTGCTGTGCGGCCCGCCGCCACTGCGCGAGCTTCGGCAGGACCGCGCTGAACGGTTCGTCCGCGCCGACGCCCAGCTCGCCGCCGACCAGGTCGGGGTCGCCGGACTCCACGGCCGCCCAGAACCGCCCGTCGAGAGCTTCGCCGTGCGCGTCCCGGCGGGCCACGGGCGCCGCCTCGGGCCAGTACCAGGTGTGGTCGAAGGCGTACGTGGGCAGGTCGACCACGCCCGGCCGGGCACCGGCCTGGCCGTGGTACGCCGCCCAGTCCACCGGCACACCCGCCACCCACAACTGCCCCAGCGCCGACGTCAGCGTCCCGACCTCCGGCTGATCCCGCCGCGACACCGCAACACGCCGCACACCCGCGTCCCCGACGATCTCCGCCACCATCGCCGTCAACGTCGCATCCGGGCCGATCTCCAGGAACGTGTCCACGCCCTGCCCCCGCAGAGCAGCCACCCCATCGGCGAACCGCACAGGCTGCCGCACATGCCGCACCCAGTACTCCGGGTCAACCAACTCCAGCGGCTCCGCGACCGCGCCGGTCACGTTCGACACGATCGGCACCCGCGGCACCCGCCAGTCCAGCCCCGCCACCACCGACGCGAACTCTTCCAACATCGGCTCCATCAGGCGGGAGTGGAACGCGTGACTGACCGCCAGTTCCTTGACCCGCCAACCCCGCTCGCGAGAAGTCCCCACCACCACCGCAACCTCATCGGCGGCACCCGACACCACCACCGACGCCGGACCGTTCACCGCCGCCACGTCCACCGCCGCACCCGACGCACCGATCAGCTCGGCGACAGCCTCCTCCGACGCGCCGACCGCCGCCATCACCCCACCAGCCGGCAACGCCTGCATCAACCGACCCCGCGCCGCCACCAACGTGCACGCATCCGACAGCGACAACATCCCGGACACGTACGCCGCCGTCACCTCACCGATCGAATGACCCGCCAGGAAATCCGCCCGCACACCCCACGACGACAGCAACTCCCACAACGCCACCTCGACCGCAAACAGACCAGCCTGGGCAAAGACGGTCTGATCCACCAGGGCAGCCTCATCCGACCCCGCCTGCGCGAACACCACATCCCGCAACGCACACGGCAACACACCATCGAACCGGACGCACACCTCGTCGAACGCCGACGCGAACACCGGGAACGTCTCGTACAGCTCCCGGCCCATACCCGCACGCTGCGAACCCTGACCCGTGAACAACACCGCCCGACGACCCACCGACACCACACCCGACACCGCCGACCCGCCCTCAGCAACAGCCGACAGACCAGCAACCAACTCGTCCACCGACGAACCCCACACCACCGCCCGATGCTCCAACGCAGCCCGCGACGTCACCAACGACCACGACACATCCACCGGCGACAGACCACGACCACGCACGAACGACGCCAACCGCGCCGCCTGACCCACCAGACCCCGCTCCGAACGACCCGACACCACCCACGGCACCGGCAAAGCCACGGAAGCGCCCCCGGCAGACGCCGGGGCAGACTCCGGCTCCGCCGCGACCTCGGGGACGGCCTCGGGCTCCGGCTGCTCCAGAATCACGTGCGCGTTCGTCCCCGAGATACCGAACGACGACACACCCGCCCGCCGAGCCCGGCCAACACCCGGCCACTGCCGCGACTCGGTCACCAACTCCACCGCACCCGACGACCAGTCCACATGCGACGACGGCACATCCACGTGCAAAGACGCCGGCACCACCCCATACCGCATCGCCAAGACCATCTTGATGATCCCGGCCACCCCCGCAGCCGCCTGCGTATGACCGATGTTCGACTTCACCGACCCCAACAACAACGGCACATCCCGACCCTGCCCATACGTCGCCAACAACGCCTGCGCCTCGATCGGATCACCCAACGACGTACCCGTACCGTGCGCCTCCACCACGTCGACGTCCGCCACACCCAAACCCGCGTTGGCGAGCGCCTGCCGGATCACCCGCTGCTGCGACGGACCGTTCGGCGCCGTCAAACCATTCGACGCACCGTCCTGATTCACCGCCGTGCCCCGCACCACCGCCAACACCCGACGCCCGTCACGTTGCGCATCCGACAGCCGCTGCACCACGAGCACCCCGACGCCTTCGCCCCACGCGGTGCCGTCCGCAGACTCGGCGAAGGCCTTGCAGCGGCCGTCCGCCGACAGCCCGCCCTGGCGGGAGAACTCGATGAAGGCACCCGGGGTGGACATCACGGTGACGCCGCCGGCCAGCGCGAGGTCGCACTCGCCCGACCGCAGCGCCTGCACCGCCAGGTGCAACGCCACCAGCGACGACGAACACGCCGTGTCCACAGTCACCGCCGGCCCCTCGAAGCCGAACGAGTACGCCACCCGGCCCGACAACACGCTCGCGGAGGCGCCGGTCGCGCCGAATCCGGCGAGCGCCTCCCCGGCCTGGCGTACGACGGTCTCGTAGTCCTGGCCGTTGGTGCCGGCGAACACCCCGACGCGGCTGCCGCGCAGCGCGAGGGGTTCGATCCGGGCGTCTTCGAACGCCTCCCAGGAGACCTCCAGCAGCAGCCGCTGCTGCGGGTCCATGGCGAGGGCCTCCCGCGGCGAGATGCCGAAGAACTCCGCGTCGAAGCCGCCCGCGTCGGCCAGGAACGCCCCGCGCGAGACGTAGGAGTCGGTGCCGGCCAGCGACTCCAGGTCCCAGTGCCGGTTGGCCGGGAAGTCCGACATCGCGTCGGCACCGGCCGTCAGCAGGTCCCAGAGCCCTTCCGGGGATTCGGCTCCGGCCGGGAATCGGCAGCCCATGCCGACGATGACGATCGGGTCGTCGCCCACGACGGGGCCGGTGGCGGCGGGGACGGGCAGCGCCTGCCCGCCGAGCAGCTCGGCGTGGATGTGGCCGGCCAGGGCGGTGGAGTTCGGGTAGTCGAAGGCGAGCGTGGTCGGCAGCGCGAGGCCGGTCGCCGCGTCGAGCCGGTTGCGCAGCTCGACGGCTGCCAGCGAGGTGAAGCCGAGGTCCTGGAACGCCCGGTCCGGCGCCACCCGCTCGGCGGACTCGTGGCCGAGCACGGCCGCGACCTCGGCACGCACGAGTTCGCCGAGGGCGCGCAGCTGCTCCGCACCGGACATCCCCGCCAGGCGGAGGCGCAGGTCGGCCGCCGGCACTGGGGCGTCGGCGGGCACCGCCGCGCCGGCCTCGGCCAGCAGGTCGCGGACCAGCGGGTGGGCGCGCCGAGGACCGGTGACGGCCACCCGGGCCCAGTCGATGTCGGCCACGACGAGGTACGTCTCGTCGCGGTCCAGCGCCCGGCTGAAGGCGCGCACGGCTGTCTCCGGCGCCATCGCGCCGAAACCGGTGCGGCTGAGCCGCTGTTCGAAGTCGCCCGCGCTCACCCCGCCGTCGGCCCACAGGCCCCAGGCGAGCGAGGTCGCCGACAGCCCCTCGGCGCGGCGGCGCTGCGCCAGGGCGTCGAGGAACGCGTTGCCCGGCGCATACGTGGCCTGGCCGGCGGCGCCCATCAGGCCGGCGAGGGAGGAGAAGAGGACGAAGGCGGAGAGGTCGCTGCCCCGGGTCAGCTCGTCCAGGTTGCGCGCGGCGTCGACCTTCGCCCGCAGGGCGGTGGCCAGCTGGTCGACACTCACGGCGTCGACGACGTTGTCGTCGAGGGCCGCGGCGGTGTGCACGACCGCGCTCAGCGGAAGCTCGGCGGGGATCGAGTCGAGCAGCGTCGCGAGCGCGGCCCGGTCGGCCACGTCGCAGGACGCGAGGGTGACCCGGGTGCCGAGCCCGGCGAGTTCCTCGGCGAGGGCGGTCGCGCCGGGCGCCTCGCCACCCCGCCGGCTGACCAGAAGGAGGTGTTCGGCTCCTTCGGCGGCCAGCGCGCGGGCGACGTGTCCCCCGAGTGCCCCGGTGCCGCCGGTGATCAGCACCGTGCCGCGCGGCGTCCAGGAACCGCGCGCACCGGTGTCGCCGTACGTCGCACGAACGAGCCGGCGGGCGTGGCCGCCGGTGCCGCGCAGGGCGATCTCGTCCTCCTGGCCGGTGCCGGCGATCAGCGTCCGGAGCATGCGCACGACGCCCTGGTCGGGCTGCTCGGGGAGGTCGACGAGCCCGCCCCACCGGTGCGGGTGCTCGGCGCGCAGCACGCTGCCGAAGCCCCACGCCATGGCCTGCACGGGGTCGACGTGCCGGTCGCGGGATCCGACGGAGACCGCGCCGCGGGTGGCGATCCAGAGCCGGGCGGTGATCCCGGCGTCGCCGAGCGCCTGCGCGAGCGCGACCGTGCCGGCGAGGCCCGTCGGCACGGAGGCGGCCCCGGCGTACGGCTGGGTGTCGAGGGCCAGCAGGGAGAGTACGGGCAGCACGTCCCCGTCGCGGCCGGTCGACGCCTCGGCGAGGTCGTGGGCGAGGCGCTTGCGGTCGCACGTGGCGTCGACCTCGACGATCCGCCCGCCGGCGGCGCCGAGGGCGGCGGCCCAGTCCGTCACGGCCGCGTCGGCGTCGGCCGGTACGACGAGCAGGAAGTCGGTCGCCTCGGCGCGGGCGGCGTCGTCCGTGAGCGGCTGCCAGGCCACCCGGTAGCGCCAGGAGTCGAGGGCCGCCTCGGCGTCCCGGCGGCGTCTCCAGGTGGACAGCGCCGGCAGCACGTCCGCGAGCGGGGCGTCGGCGTCGACGGCCAGGCTCTCGGCGAGGGTCGTCAGGTCCTCCGCCTCGATCGCCCGCCAGAAGTCCTCGTCGGCGGCGGTACGCCGGGCGGCGGGGGGACGGTAGGACCGCGTCGCGGCATTGATCCAGTAACGTCGATGGTCGAAGGCGTACGTGGGCAGGTCGACCACGCCCGGCCGGGCGCCGGTCTGACCGTGGTAGGCGGCCCAGTCGACCGGCACACCCGCCACCCACAACTGCCCCAAGGCCGCCGTCACCGCAGCGAGCTCCGACTGGTCCCGCCGCGACGCCGGAACCCGCCGCACCCCCGCATCCGCGACGATCTCCGCCACCATCGCCGTCAACGTCGCGTCCGGGCCGATCTCCAGGAAGGTGTCCACCCCCTGTGCCCGCAACGCCGCCACACCGTCGGCGAAGCGCACCGGCTGCCGCACGTGCCGCACCCAGTACTCCGGATCCACCAGCTCCAACGGGTCCGCCACGGAACCCGTCACGTTCGATACCACCGCGACGCGCGGCACCCGCCAGTCGAGCCCCGCCACCACCGACCGGAACTCTTCCAGCATCGGCTCCATCAGGCGGGAGTGGAACGCGTGACTGACCGACAGTTCCTTGACCCGCCTACCCCGCTCGCGAGCGGTCGCCACCACCGAGGTCACCTCGCCGACGGCACCCGACACCACCACCGACGCCGGACCGTTCACCGCCGCGACGTCGACCGCCGCTTCCGCAGCATCGATGATCCCCCGCACCGCGGACTCGGGCGCACCCACCGCCGCCATCACCCCACCGGCCGGCAGCGCCTGCATCAACCGGCCCCGCGCCGCCACCAAAGTGCACGCATCAGCCAACGACAACACCCCGGACACGTACGCGGCCGTCACCTCACCGATCGAATGACCCGCCAGGAAATCCGCCCGCACACCCCACGACGACAACAACTCCCACAACGCCACCTCGACCGCGAACAGGCCCGCCTGCGCGAACACGGTCTGATCCAACAGAGCCGCAGTCTCCGAACCCGTCTCCGCGAACACCACGTCGCGCAACGCACGCGGCAACAAGCCATCGAAACGGGCGCACACCTCGTCGAACGACGCCGCGAACACCGGAAACGCGTCGTACAGCTCCCGGCCCATGCCCACACGCTGCGAACCCTGACCCGTGAACAACACCGCCCGACGACCCGCCGACACCACACCCGACAACCGACCCTCGGCCACCGCCGACAGACCAGCAACCAACTCGTCCACCGACGAACCCCACACCACCGCCCGATGCTCCAACGCAGCCCGGGTCGTCGCCAACGACCACGACACGTCCGCCACCGCAAGGCCGGACCGATCCCGCACGAACGACGCCAACCGCGCCGCCTGACCCGCCAGACCCCGCTCGGAGCGCCCCGACAGCATCCACGGCACCGGCAACCCGACGGGCGCGGCAGACGCCGCGGCGTGCTCCGGCTCCGCCTGTTCGATGATCACGTGGGCGTTCGTGCCGGAGATGCCGAACGACGACACGGCAGCCCTGCGTGCGCGGCCCGCACCCGGCCACTCGCGCGCCTGGGTCACCAGCTCCACCGCACCCGACGACCAGTCCACATGCGACGAGGGCTCGTCCACGTGCAGCGTCGCCGGCACGGTCCCGTACCGCATTGCCAAGACCATCTTGATGACGCCCGCCACCCCGGCGGCGGCCTGCGTGTGGCCGATGTTCGACTTCACCGACCCCAGCAGCAGCGCGTCCCGGTCGTCGCGGTCCTGCCCGTACGTGGCGAGCAGCGCCTGGGCCTCGATGGGGTCGCCCAGCGTCGTGCCCGTGCCGTGCGCCTCCACGACGTCGACGTCGGCGACGCCCAGCCGGGCGTTCGCGAGGGCCTGGCGGATCACCCGCTGCTGCGAGGGGCCGTTCGGCGCCGTCAACCCGTTCGACGCGCCGTCCTGGTTGACGGCCGTGCCCCGCACGACCGCGAGGACCCGGCGCCCGTCGCGCCGCGCGTCCGACAGCCGCTGCACCAGCAGCACGCCGACGCCCTCGGACCAGCCCGTGCCGTCCGCCGCGTCGGAGAACGACTTGCACCGGCCGTCGGGGGCCATGCCCCGCTGGCGGGAGAAGTCGATGAACGTCTCGGGCGTCGCCATCACGGTGACGCCGCCGGCCAGCGCGAGGTCGCACTCGCCCGACCGCAGCGCCTGCACCGCCAGATGCAACGCCACAAGCGACGACGAACACGCCGTGTCCACAGTCACCGCCGGACCCTCGAACCCGAACGAGTACGCCACCCGGCCCGACAACACGCTGCTGGCGGTGCCGACGCCGAGGTAGCCGTCGAGGGCCTCCGGGACGTCGGCCAGCCCGGCGGCGTGGTTGTGGTACATCATGCCGGCGAACACGCCGACAGGGCGGCCCCGCAGGGCGAGCGGGTCGATCCGGGCGTCCTCGATGGCCTCCCACGCGGTCTCCAGCAGCAGCCGCTGCTGCGGGTCCATGGCGAGCGCCTCGTGCGGCGAGATCTTGAACAGGGTGGCGTCGAAGTCGCCGGCGTCGGCCAGGAAGCCGCCCTCGCGAGCGTAGCTGCTGCCCCGGCGCGCGCCGGACGGGTCGTACAGGTCGGCGACGTCCCAGCCCCGGTCGGCGGGGAAGCCGGTGATGCCGTCGCCACCAGAGACGAGGAGGTCCCACAACTGCTCGGGGCTGCGCACGCCGCCGGGGTAGCGGCAGCTCATGCCGACGATCGCGATCGGCTCGTCGAGCGCCGCGACGGCGGCGACCGGGGTCGCCTGGGCGTCGGCCCCGGTTCCGGTCTCGGCGTCCAGGTGGTCGGCGAGGGCGAGCGGGGTCGGGTGGTCGAAGACCAGGGTCGCGGGCAGGCGCAGGCCGGTGACTGCACCCAGGCGGTTGCGCAGTTCGACGGCGGTCAGCGAGTCGAAGCCCAGCTCGGTGAACGGGCGTCCGGCCTCGACGGCGGCGGCGTCGGCGTACCCCAGGACCGCCGCGACCTGGTCGAGGACGAGCCGCAGCAGGGCCGCGGCGCGCTCCTCGCGGTCGAGACCCGCGAGCCGCTCGGTCAGCGCGGCGGTCTCCGCCGGGCCGGAGCGCGCGGCGCGGCGCCGGGGCGCGCGGACCAGGCCGCGCAGGACCGACGGCAGGGTGCCGGCCTCGGCCTGGGCGCGCAGCGCCGGCCCGTCCAGCACCATCGGCACCGTCGCGGGCAGGCCGGTGAGCAGCGCGGCGTCGAGCAGGGCGAGGCCGTCCTCCTGGGGAAGCGGCCGTACGCCCGCGCGGGCCAGCCGGTCGGTGTCGGCCCGGTCGAGGCCGGCTGTCATGCCGCCGCCCGACTCGGCCCACGGTCCCCAGGCCAGCGAGTGCGCGGGGAGGCCCGCGGCCCGCCGCCGGTGCGCGAGCGCGTCCAGGAAGGCGTTGGCCGCCGCGTAGTTGGCCTGGCCGGGGCTGCCGGTCACGCCCGCCGCCGAGGAGTACGTGACGAAGAGCGCGAGGCGGCTGCCGGCGGTCAGGTCGTGCAGGTGCGCGGCGGCGTCCACCTTCGGCCGGAGCACCTCGTCGAGGGACTCGGCGGTGAGCGAGGTCAGGGTGCGGTCGGCCAGCACGCCCGCGGTGTGCACCACGCCGGTGAGCGGGTGCGCGGGGTCGATCCGGTCCAGCAGCGCGGCGAGGGCGTCGGGGTCGGCGGCGTCGCACGCCTCGACCGTCGCGGTGGCGCCCAGGTCGGCGAGGTCGGCGAGCAGGTCGGCGGCGCCGGCCGCGGCGGGCCCGCGCCTGTTGGTCAGCACCAGGTGGCGGACCCCGTGCCGGGTGACGAGGTGGCGGGCGACGAGCGCGCCCAGGGCACCGGTGCCGCCGGTGACCAGCACCGTGCCGTCCGGGTCCAGCGCCGGCGCCGGCGCGTCGGGTTCCGGGGCGGCGACGAGCCGGGGCACCCGGACCACGCCGTCGCGCACCGCCGCTTGCGGCTCGTCGGCCGACAGCAGGCCGGCGAGGGCGGAGGCGGAACTCTCCTCGTCGTCGAGGTCGACGACGAGGAACCGGCCGGGGTGTTCGGCCTGGGCGGACCGGAGCAGGCCCCACACGGCGGCGCCGGCCAGGTCGGCCACGTCGGCGTCGGCGTCCACGGCGACGGCGCCGCGGGTGAGGACCACCAGCCGGGATCCGCCGGTGTGGCGCTCGGCGGCGAGCCAGCCCTGGAGCACGGCGAGGACCTCGGCGAGCAGGTCGTGGACCGGGCCGGGGCCGGTCGCGGCAGCGCCGGCCGCCTGGTACAGCACGACGTCGGGCACCCCCGCGTCGCAGAGCGCGGCGAGGTCGGCGTGCCGGTCGGCGGTCACGCCGGCCGGCAGCGGCGCCGGGCGGTCGCCGAGCACCGCCCAGGTCGTGCGGTCGGGCGCGCCCACGCCGCCGGCGTGCCGGGGCCAGTCGAGGCGGAACAGCGCGCGGCGCCACGGGGATCCGCCGGCGGTGAGCTCCCCCGCCGGCAGGGGCCGCAGCACCAGGGAGCCGATCCGGGCGACGGGCGCACCGGTCGCGTCGGCGACCAGCATGGACACCGTGTCCGCACCGGTGGGGGTCAGCCGTACCCGCAGCGTGTCGGCACCGTGGGCGGACAGGGTCACGTCGGACCAGGCGAACGGCATCCGGGCCTCGCCGGGGTCGACGATGCCGAGCCCGACCGCCTGCACGGCGGCGTCGAGCAGCGCCGGGTGCAGCCCGTACCCACCGGCGTCGCCGGCCTCCGGGTCGGGCAGCGCCACCTCGGCGTACACGTCGGTGCCGACCCGCCAGGCGGCGCGCAGCCCGGAGAAGGCCGGGCCGTACGCGAACCCGGCCCGGGCCGCCCGCCCGGTCAGTTCCGACACGTCCAGGGAGGTGGCGTCGCTCGGCGGCCACTGCGCCGGTGTGCCGGTGTCCTCATCCGGCTCCGGGGTGAGCAGGCCGGTGGCGTGTCGCACCCAGATGTCGTCGGTGCCGGCGCGGCGGGCGTGGACGGTGAGCTGCCACGCTCCGCCACCGGCGCGTTCGGCGGCGACCTGCACGTCGACGCCGCCGGTCTCGGGCAGCACCAGCGGCGCCTGGAGGGTCAGCTCGGCGAGCCGTTCGGCGCCGACCTCCGCGCCGGCCTGCAGCGCCAGCTCCACGAACCCGGTGCCGGGCAGGAGCACGACGTCGCGCAGGGCGTGGTCGGCCAGCCAGGGCTGGGTCTCCACGGACAACCTGCCGGTGAGCGTCACCTCGTCGCCGTCGGCCGAGCGGAACACCGCGCCGAGCAGCGGGTGGCCGGTCGGGGTCAGCCCGGCGGCGGTCACGTCGGCGGGCTGCGGCAGGGGCAGCAGCCAGTAGCGTTCGCGCTGGAACGCGTACGTGGGCAGGTCGACCGGCACGGGCGGGCCGGCGAACAGGGGCGCCCAGTTCACCGGCACGCCCCGGGTCCACAGGGTGGCCGCGGCGGCCAGGGCGCTCGTCGCCTCGTCGTGCTCGGCGCGCAGCACGGGGACGCAGACCGCCTGGTCCGCGCCGACGATCTCCTGGGTGAGCGCGCAGAGCACCCCGCCCGGTCCCACCTCGACGTACGCGCCCACACCCAGCTCACGCAGGGTGGTCACGGCGGCGTCGAAGCGGACCGTGTCGCGGACGTTGCGCAGCCAGTACGCCGGGGAGCACACCTCTTCGGGGTCGAGCACCGCTCCGGTCACTGTGGAGACCACGGGGATGCGGGGCGCGGCGAAGGCCAGTTGCCCGAGCACGTCGCCGAACGCGTCGAGCATCGGGTCCATGCGGGCGGAGTGGAACGCGTGGCTGACCCGCAGCCGCCTGGTGCTGCGGCCGAGGGCCGCGAAGTGCGCGGCGACCGCCAGCACGGCGTCCTCGTCGCCGGAGACGACGACGGACTCCGGGCCGTTGACGGCGGCCAGCCGGGCGCCGGCCGTCCCGGCGACGGTGGCCAGGTGCGCGTGCACCTCCGCCTCGGTGGCACGGATCGACACCATGGCGCCACCGGTGGGCAGCGCCTGCATCAGGGTGCCCCGGGCGGCCACCAGGCGGGCGGCGTCGGGCAGCGACAGGACGCCGGCGATGTGCGCGGCGGCCACCTCGCCGACCGAGTGCCCGGCCACGAAGTCCGGCACGACACCCCAGGACTCGACGAGCCGGTAGGCGGCGACCTCGACGGCGAAGAGCGCCGCCTGGGCGTACCCGGTGCGGTCGAGAACGTCGGCGGGGCCGTCGAGCACGCCGCGCAGCGGCCGGTCGAGGTGCTTGTCCAGCTCTGCGCAGGCGGCGTCGAAGGCCTCGGCGAAGGCCGGGAAGGCGGCGTACAACCGCTGGCCCATGCCGACGCGCTGGGCGCCCTGGCCGGTGCAGAGCACCGCGACGCGGGTGGGGCCGGCGACCCCGCGCCGCACGGACGCCGCCGGGATCCCGTCGGCCAGCGCGCCGAGCCCGGCGAGCAGCTCGTCCCGGTCGGCACCGAGCAGCACGGCCCGGTGTTCCAGGACGGACCGGCCGGTGGCCAGGGTCCGGCCCACGGCGGCCGGCGTGGCATCGGGGTGCTCGGCGAGCCAGGAGCGCAGCCGGTCGGCCTGGGCACCGAGCGCTGCGGCGCTGCGCGCGGAGACGACCCACGGCAGCGGGTCGGGGCCGGTGACGGCGTCGGTGGCCGGCTGCGGCGCGGGCGGGGCGGCCTCGACGATGACGTGGGCGTTGGTGCCACTGACGCCGAACGAGGAGACGCCGGCGCGCATGGGCCTCGTCGCGCTCGGCCACGGGCGCGGCTCGCGGAGCAGGCTCACCGCGCCGGCCGACCAGTCGACGTGCGGGGACGGCTCGTCGACGTGCAGGGTGCGCGGCAGGACGCCGTGACGCATCGCCATGACCATCTTGATGACGCCGGCGACGCCGGCGGCGGCCTGGGTGTGCCCGAGGTTCGACTTGATCGATCCGAGCCACAGGGGCTGGTCGTCGGCCCGGTCCCGGCCGTACGTGGCGAGCAGGGCCTGCGCCTCGATGGGGTCGCCGAGGCGGGTGCCGGTACCGTGGGCCTCGACGGCGTCCACGTCAGCCGGGGCGAGCCGGGCGTTGGCGAGGGCCTGGCGGATCACGCGTTGCTGCGACGGGCCGTGCGGCGCGGTGAGGCCGTTGGACGCGCCGTCCTGGTTGACCGCGCTGCCGCGCACCACGGCGAGCACCCGGTGGCCGTTGCGCTGGGCGTCGGAGAGCCGCTCCAGCAGCAGCAGCCCGGCACCCTCGCTCCAGCCGGTGCCGTCGGCGGTGGCCGCAAAGGACTTGCACCGCCCGTCCGGGGACAGGCCGCGCTGCCGGCTGAAGCCGATGAACGTGTCGGGGCTGGACATGACGGTGACGCCGCCGGCCAACGCGAGAATGCACTCGCCGGAGCGCAGCGCCTGCACGGCGAGGTGCAGCGCCACCAGTGAGGACGAGCAGGCGGTGTCGACGGTGACGGCCGGGCCCTCGAACCCGAAGGTGTACGAGATCCGGCCGGAGACGACGCTGCCGTGGTTGCCCGTGCCGACGAACGCCTCCACCTCCTGCGGTACGCCGTTGAGCCGGGAGACGTAGTCGTGGTACATGACGCCGGTGAAGACGCCGGTGCGGCTGCCCTTGAGCGAGTCCACGGCGAGGCCGGCCCGCTCGACCGTCTCCCAGGCGACCTCCAGCAGGAGGCGCTGCTGCGGGTCCATGGCCAGCGCCTCGCGGGGCGAGATGCCGAAGAACCCGCCGTCGAACTCGCCGGCGTCGTGCAGGAATCCGCCCTCGCGGGTGTACGACTTGCCGTGCGCGTCCGGGTCGGGGTCGTAGAGGTTCTCCACGTCCCAGCCCCGGTCCGCCGGGAAGGGTGTGACGGCGTCGACGCCGGACTCGACCAGCCGCCACAGCGCCTCCGGAGTCCGCACCCCGCCCGGGTAGCGGCAGCCCATCCCCACGATCGCGATCGGCTCGTGATTCTGCTCGTCGACTGCCCGCAGGCGTTCGCTGGTCTCGTGCAGGTCAGCGGTGACGCGCTTGAGGTACTCGCGGAGCTTGGCTTCGTTCGCCATCGGGTTGATCACCTGTCGCTAAGGGGCAAGCGGCGGACTCGTGCTCAGGATCGGCCGAACTTCTGATCGATGAAGTCGAACAGCTCGTCGTCCGAGGCGTCATCGAGGGCCTGGCTGACGTCGTCGGGCCGGGCGGTGGCGTCGCTCCACCGGGTGACCAGCGTCCGGAGGCGGACCGCCACGGCGGTACGCGTCTCGTCGTCGGCGGCCAGCCGCTCCAGCTCTTCCGGCGCGGTCGCGGCGAATGCGGCCTCCAGCCGGTCCAGCTCGGCGAGCAGGCCCGGTTCGGGCTCCGGCGGGACGGCGTCGACCAGCAAGAAGTCGGCGAGGGCGGCGGGCGTGGGGCAGTCGAAGATCAGGCTCGCCGGCAGCCGGATGCCGGTGAGGGCGGTCAGCCGATTGCGCAGCTCCACGGCCGTCAGCGAGTCGAAGCCGAGGCCGGTGAACGTCTGCCCGGACGGTACGACGGTGGCCGGCGGGTAGCCGAGCACCTCGATGACCTGCGCCTTGACCAGTTCCTCCACCAGCCGGCCGCGTTCCGCCTCGGGCGTGCCGGCGAGGCGCTGCGCGAAGGACGGACCGCCGTCGCCACCGCCCTCGACGACGCGTCGCCGGGCCCGGACCAGGCCGCGCAGCGGCGCCGGGAGCTGGCCGGCGTCGGCCTGGCGGCGCAGCGCGGCGAGGTCGAGCAGCGCCGGCACCAGGTGAGGGCGTCCACCGTGCAGGCCGGCGTCGAAGAGGCGCAGCGCCTGGCCGGTGTCGAGTGGGCTGAGGCCGTTGCGGCTCATCCGCTGCCGCTGGGCGGCGTCGAGTGCGCCCGTCATCCCGCTGTCCGCGGCCCAGAGGCCCCAGGCCAGGGACGTGGCGGCGAGGCCGGAGGCGTGCCGGTGCCCGGCGAGGCCGTCGAGGAACGCGTTCGCGGCGGCGTAGTTGCCCTGCCCGGGGCCGCCGAGGACGCCGGCGACCGACGAGAAGAGGACGAACATCGCCAGCGGCCGCGATCGGGTCAGCTCGTGCAGGTGCCAGGCGGCGTCGGCCTTGGCGGAGAGGACGGCTGACAGCCGGCCGGGGGTCAGCGCCGAGATCACCGCGTCGTCGAGGACGCCGGCGGCGTGCACCACGCCGGTGAGCGGGTGCTCGGCGGGAACGTCGTCCAGCACCGCGGCCAGGCGGTCCCGGTCCGCCACATCGGCGGCGACCAGGCGGGCCTGCGCACCCAGCGCGGTCAGCTCGGCGAGCAGCTCCGCGGCGCCGGGGGCGTCGGTTCCGCGGCGGCTGACCAGCAGCAGATGGCGCACCTTGTGCGTACTGACCAGGTGCCGGGCCAGCAGACCGCCGAGGGCGCCGGTGGCTCCGGTGACCAGGACCGTCCCGTCGGGGTCGAGGACGGCGGCCGGGACCGGTTCGAGGACGGCTGGCGCGAGCCGGGGCGTCAGCACCTGCTCGTCCCGGACCGCCAGTTGGGGTTCGCCGGTGGCGACCGCACGGGCCACCAGGTCCACCGTGCAGGACTCCGGCTGCCGCGCCTCGTCGAGGTCCACGAGCACGAAGCGGTCGGGGTGCTCGGCCTGGGCCGAACGCAGCAGGCCCCAGACCGCCGCGCCGGGCAGGTCGCCCGCACGGCAGGTGTCGCCGGCGGAGACGGCCCCGCGGGTCAGCACGACCAGCCGCCGCGCCGCCAGCCGGTCGTCGGCGAGCCAGCCCTGGACGGCGGTCAGCACTGCGGTGAGCCGGCTGCGCGTCGCGGCGGGGACCGGGGCGTGCTCGTCGTCGGCGTACGCGGCGAGCAGCACCAGTTCGGGGTCGATCCGGCCGGAGTCGACCGCCTCCGCCAGCTCGGCGAGCCTGTACCTGGCGATCTCGGACAGGTCGGACGGTGCGTCGCCGAGGAGCACCACCCGAACGGTCGCCGGGGTGCCCGGCCGCACGCTCTGCCAGCTGACGGCGTACAGCGAGTCGGCGGCGGAGTCACCGGCGCGCACCTGGTCGGCGGTGACGGGGCGAGAGACCAGGGAGTCTATCCGGGCGACGGGTGCGCCGGCCGGGTCGGTCAGGGTCAGGGTCACGCCGCCGCCGCTGCGCCGGGCGCGTACCCGCAGCGCGGTCGCGCCGACCGCCGAGAGGGTGACGCCGGTCCAGGCGAAGGGCAGGCGTACTCCGTAGGCATCCTCCCCGTCGGAGTCGAGCAGACCGACGATGTGCAGCGCCGCGTCCAGCAGGGCGGGATGCAGGCCGAAGCCGGCGACCTCGGTGCCGTCGGGCACCGCCACCTCGGCGTACACCTCGTCGTCGGTGCGCCAGACGGCGCGCAGGCCACGGAAGAGCGGACCGTACTCGACGCCCAGACGGGACAGTTCGGTGTAGATGCCGTCGACCGCGACGGCGGTGGCGGCGCTGGGCGGCCACGGCGCCGGATCGGACCTGTCGGGCTGCGGTACGGCCGGGGCGAGGATGCCCGCCGCGTGACGGTCCCACTCGCCGTCCGGGTCGGCGGCGGCTCGGGAGTGGATGGTGACCGTCCGGCGACCGTCCTCGTCCACCGCGCCCAGCTTCACCTGCACCGCCCTGGTGCCGTCCTCGGCGAGCGCCAGCGGGGCCTGGAGGGTCAGCTCGTCGAGGGTGTCGCAGCCGACCTGCGCGCCCGCGTGCAGGACCATCTCGACCAGGGCGGCGCCGGGCACCACCACCGAGTCCCAGACGACATGTTCGGCGAGCCACGGGTGTGTCAGTACGGAGAGTTCGGTGCCGAAGACCCGTACGTCGTCGTCGGCCACGCGTACGGCGGCGTCGAGCAGCGTGTGGTCGACGGGGCGGACGCCGAGTCCGGGCGCCGACTCAGCCCCCGTAATGGTGTTGAGCCAGTAGCGCTGATGGTCGAAGGCGTACGTGGGCAGGGCGATGGTGCGGGGACGTGCCCCGGCCGCCCGCTCAGGGCCGGACCCGTCGAGGGCGGTGAGGTATCCGGTCCAGTCGACGCGGCCGCCGGTGACGTACCACTCGGCGAGGGCGGCGCGCAGCGTGTCGGCCTCGGAATGGCCGGCACGCATCGTGGCGACGTACCGCACGTCGCCGGCCGCCTCCACACAGTCCTGCGCCATGGCGGTGAGTACGGCGTCGGGGCCGATCTCGAGGAACTGCACGACGTCCTGCTGGTGGAGCGTGCGCACCGCGTCGGCGAACCGCACGGGCTGGCGTACGTGCCGGACCCAGTAGCCCGGGTCGGTGAGTTCGTCCGCCTCCGCCACCGCGCCCGTCACGTTCGACACGACCGGCACCCGCGGCACCCGCCAATCCAACCCGGACACCACCGACCGGAACTCATCCGACATCGGATCCATCAACCGCGAATGAAACGCGTGACTGACCGACAACTCCTTGACCCGCCAACCCCGCTCACGCGAGGCCGCCACCACCGAAGCGACCTCGCCAGCGGCACCCGACACCACCACCGACGCCGGACCGTTCACCGCCGCGATATCCACGCCCGCACCGGTCACGCCGATCAGCTCGGCGACAGCCTCCTCCGACGCGCCCACCGCCGCCATCACCCCACCAGCCGGCAACGCCTGCATCAACCGGCCCCGCGCCGCCACCAGCACACACGCATCCGCGAGGGAGAGCATCCCCGCCACATACGCGGCCGTCACCTCACCGATCGAATGACCCGCCACAAAATCCGCCCGCACACCCCACGACGACAACAACTCCCACAACGCCACCTCGACCGCGAACAGACCAGCCTGGGCAAAGACGGTCTGATCCACCAGGGCAGCCTCATCCGACCCCGCCTGCGCGAACACCACCTCGCGCAACGCACGCGGCAACAAACCATCGAAACAGGCGCACACCTCGTCGAACGACGCCGCGAACACCGGGAACGTCTCGTACAGCTCCCGGCCCATACCCACACGCTGCGAACCCTGACCCGTGAACAACACCGCCCGACGACCCACCGACACCACACCCGACACCGCCGGCCCGCCCTCAGCAACAGCCGACAGACCAACGGCAAGCTCGTCCACCGACGAACCCCACACCACCGCCCGATGCTCCAACGCCGCCCGCGACGTCACCAACGACCACGACACATCCCACAGCGACAGACCACGACCACGCACGAACGACGCCAACCGCTCGGCCTGACCCGACAAACCCCGTTCCGAACGACCCGACACCACCCACGGCACCGGCAACCCGACCGGCGCCACCCCGCCCTCAAGGTCGGCCCCGGCTTCAGCCTCCGGCTGCTCCAGGATCACGTGCGCGTTCGTCCCCGAAATACCGAACGACGACACACCCGCCCGCCGGGGACGCTCCACGCCCGGCCACTGCCGCGAGGACGTCACCAACTCCACCGCACCCGACGACCAGTCCACATGCGACGACGGCGCATCCACGTGCAAAGACGCCGGCACCATCCCATGCCGCATCGCCAGAATCATCTTGATGATGCCTGCCACCCCGGCGGCGGCCTGCGTATGACCGATGTTCGACTTCACCGATCCCAGCAACAACGGCACATCCCGACCCTGCCCATACGTCGCCAACAACGCCTGCGCCTCGATCGGATCACCCAACGTCGTACCCGTACCGTGCGCCTCCACCACATCCACATCGGCCGCCGACAAACCCGCGTTGGCGAGCGCCTGCCGGATCACCCGCTGCTGCGACGGACCATTCGGCGCCGTCAAACCATTCGACGCACCATCCTGATTCACCGCCGAACCCCGCACCACCGCCAACACCCGACGCCCCTCACGCCGCGCATCCGACAACCGCTGCACCAACAACATCCCGACACCCTCGGCGAGCGCTGTGCCGTCCGCCGCGTCGGCGAACGCCCGGCACCGGGCCACCGGGGACAGGTTTCCCTGCCTGGTGAAATCGATGAACACCGCAGGGGTGGGCATGACCGTGACGCCGCCGGCCAGAGCGAGATCGCACTCCCCCGACCGCAGCGCCTGCACCGCCAGATGCAACGCCACCAGCGACGACGAACACGCCGTGTCCACAGTCACCGCCGGACCCTCGAAACCGAACGAATACGCCACCCGGCCCGAGGCGATGCTGCCCGCGTTGCCGAGACCGAGGTAGTCCTCCACGCCCGCCGGCGGGGTCTGCGGCGGATGCGCGTACCCGCTGTGGGTCATGCCGGCGAAGACCCCGGCCCGGGCGTTCTTCAGGCTGGTGGGGTCGATTCCCGCCGACTCGACGGCCTCCCACGAGGTCTCCAGCAGCAGCCGCTGCTGCGGGTCCATGGCGAGCGCCTCACGCGGCGAGACCTCGAACAGCCGGGAGTCGAACTCGGCGGCGTCGGCCACGAATCCGCCCTCGCGGACCGAGGAGGTGCCCGGCCGGGACCGCTCCGGGTCGTAGAGCGCGTTGAGGTCCCAGCCACGGTCGGTGGGGAAGGAGGCGATCGCGTCACCGCCGGACGCGACGAGGTCCCACAGTTCCTCGGCCGTGCGCACCCCGCCGGGGAACCGGCAGCCGATACCGACGATCGCGATGGGCTGCTGCGCGTCGGCCTCGACGTCCCGGAGCCGTTGCCGGGTCCGCCGCAGGTCGGCGGTGACTCTCTTGAGGTACTCCCGGAGCTTCTCTTCGGTGTCCATCATCCCAGCCCATCGCGATTCACGGCGGAGACTCGACGTAAGCGACGGTACGAATGCGCAGAGTTCTCAGGCGACACCTGTATCTGTCGTTCGGCTCGCTCGGCCGAGAGCCACGCAGATCCCCATCTGCCGGGAGAAGTTATTGGTTACGCGCGAGCGCGGACAACCCCTAACCAGGCAACCGACCAGCTAGGGGTGTCCGGTCCCGACCCGCCGCACTAGCGTCGCCTCGACCGGGTCCACGCCCGATCCGGTCGGCAACCGCAGCCGCCGGAAGGACCACCAGAGGATGACCACGCCAGAAACCGACAACGGCTTGTGGGTGCGACGCTTCCACCCCGCCCCGGGCGGCGCGAGGCGCCTGGTGTGCCTGCCCCACGCCGGCGGGTCGGCAAGCTTCTACTTCCCGGTGTCCCGCGGTCTCTCCCCCGCGGTGGAGGTGCTGTCGATCCAGTACCCGGGGCGGCAGGACCGGCGCCACGAGAAGTGCATCGGCGACATCCACGACCTCGCGCGCGAGGTGTTCACCGTGCTGCGGCCCTGGCGGGACGAGCCGCTGGCCATCTTCGGGCACAGCATGGGGGCCAGCCTCGGCTTCGAACTCGCCCGGCTCATCGAGCAGGACGGCGGCAGCGTCGCGCATCTGTTCGCGTCCGGGCGCCGGGCGCCGTCGAAGTCACGGCACGAGACGGTGCACCTGCTCGACGACGAGGGGCTGCTGGCCGACGTCCGGAAGCTGAGCGGCACCAACTCCGCCGTCCTCGGGGACCCGGAGATGCTGCGCGCCGCGTTGCCGGCGATCCGCAACGACTACCGGGCCGCCGAGCGGTACACCTACCGGCCGGGGCCGCCGCTGAGCTGCCCGATCACCGTCCTCACCGGCGACGACGACCCGAAGACGACTGTCGACGAGGCTCGGGCGTGGTCGGACCACACCACTGGAGCGTTCGACCTGAAGGTCTACCCGGGCGGGCACTTCTTCCTGGCCGAGCACCAGCCGGCGATCCTGCGGGCCGTCTCGGCAACCCTGAGCGCGGCACCGGCGGTCTGATCTCACGCCGACGGGGGCCCGTCCACCGGTCGTCACGACCGGTGGACGGGCCCCTCGGTACGCGCTGTCACCGCTTGTGGCCGACCGCGATCACGTAGTCGAGCTGCGCCAGCTCACGCTTCATGAGGTCCTGGTTCTTCCAGTGGGCCGCCATGCTCTTGCGGACGGCCGGCTTGACGACGGCCCGGAACGCGGGGTCGTTGGTCCGCTCGGCCATGTACGCCCGCCAGCCCTCCCACGTCCGGTCCTTGATCGAGCGGACCTCCGGGTTGGCGAAGCCGGCCTCGACCAGCTCCTGCCGGTACGTGTCCCGGTCGTGCCAGTTCTCCTTGGGAATGCTGAACTTGACGAAACTCAGCGGGCCGGACTGGATGGCCGCGCGGACGACGTCGCCGCTGACCGGGATGATGTCGGCAGTGGCGAGCACGCCGCCCGGGCGCAGCACCCGCAGCGCCTCGGCGAAGAACGCGCTGCGCGGGTAGAAGTGGAAGGCGGACTCCAGGGCGACGACCCGGTCGAAGGTGTTGTCCTCGAAGGGCAGTTCGGTGGCGCTGCCGAGCCGGAAGTCGGTCCGGTCGGCGAGCCCCTCCTCCTGCGCCCGGCGCTGCGCCGCCTCGACGTGGTGCGGGGTGATGTTCAGGCCGTACACCTTGGCGACCTGGCGCTCGCGCAGCCACTTGAAGTCCTGGTCCCCGTAGCCGAAGCCGACGTCGAGCACGGTGTCGTCCGGCTTGAGCCCGGCGGCGTCGGCCAGCTTGTCGGCCAGCGCGTCGGCGGCCGTGTCGATGTCGGTGACCCCGTCGGACCAGTAGCCCACGTTCATGTAGTGGGTACGGCGGGCCGCGAACTCCACGTCGGGTGACTGGATCTCGTAGAAGCGCCGGACCCGGGTGATGGGGTCGGCGGTGAAGACCGTGCGGATCGCCCGGCCGGCGATCTTCAGGTTCTCGAACATGTCGGTTCCTTCCGGTGGGTGGATGCCGATCAGCCGCGCCGGATCTGCCGGCGCAGATCCTCGACGAGCGCGGGCACAGCGGCCGGGTCGGCGGCGGTGCCGAAGACGTAGAAGTCGGGCCGGACGAGGACCGCCACCGCGTCGTACCGCTTGAGGTGGGCCAGGTACACGTCGTCGAGGTCGAAAGCGGTCGGCGCGGCGCCGGATCCGGGTGCGGGCGCACCGGCGGGAACGATCCGGACGACCCGCGCGCCGAGCGCGTCCAGGAAGGCCCGGGCGTCGGCGTCGAGCAGGTCGTCGGGGTCCTCGGCGCAGAGCAGGACGAAGCCGGTGCCGACGACCTCGTCGAAGAGCCCGGCGCGGCCGTCGACCTCGACGCGACCCTGCGGCATCGGGGCGCCGGCGGCCTCGCAGCCGCTGTGCCGGACCCCGCCGGACAGGGGCTCCAGCAGGGACCGGGTGCGCGGGCGGGCGGTACGCCGGCGCAGCTCGGCGAGCATCGCGGCGTCGCGGCCGGCCGCGGCGGCGCGGTCGGTCTCGCAGATCACCGTGCCCGAGTCGATGGACATCCGGATGGCGTGCTGCACGTGCGCGCAGCGCTCCTCCTGGTAGGTGTCCAGCAGAGCCTCGTCGGCCAGGCCGCGGTGCACCAGGTCGAGCTTCCAGGCGAGGTTGAGGGCGTCGCGGAAGCCCGAACTCATCCCCTGCCCCATGAACGGCGGCATCACGTGCGCCGCGTCGCCGGCGAGCAGGATCCGCCCGGAACGCCAGCGCTCGGCCGAGCATGCCTGGGTGGTGTAGACGCCGTACCGCTCCAGGGTGGCGTTGTCCGGGGTGATGTCGAAGAGGCCGAGCAGCCGCCACACACTCTCGGCGCTCTCGAACTCCTCCCGGCTCTCCCCCGGCACCCGCATGAACTCCCACCGCCGGTGTCCCGGGCCGGCCGACACGGCCGTGCGGGGCCGCGCCGGGTCGCAGACCTGCAGGTTGTTCGGCTTGAACTCGCGGGCCTCGTGCGGGACCACGTCGCAGACCAGCCAGTCGTACGTGAAGCCGAAGTCGGTGACGCCGCTGCCCAGGTGCTCCCGCACGAAGCTGTTGGCCCCGTCGCAGCCGATGACCCAGCGGGCCGCGCGGACCTCCTCGCCGTCCGGGCCGGCGATGGTCACCTCGACCCCGTCGTCGTGCTCGACCAGGCCCGTCACCTGGTACGGGCGCAGCACCGTGACACCCGGCAACTCCGCGCCCCGCTCGGCGAGCAGCGCCTCCAGTCCCGGCTGGTAGAAGGAGACCGAGTCGGGCCAGCCCATCGGCCCGTCGCCGGTGACCTTGACGTGCAGCAGGGTCCGGCCGAAGCCGTTCTTGAAGGTGTACTCGCCCGACGACTCCACCACCGGGCCGAGGCGGTCGGCGACGCCGGCGGCGGCCAGGACACGGCTCGCCTCCCCGTCGTACGACACCGCGCGGGGGAAGTTGTACGGGGTGGCCCACCGCTCGACCGCCGTGACGGTGAGCCCTCGCTGCGCCAGCAGGATCGTGAGCATCTCACCGACGGGGCCGTAGCCCACGATCAGGACGTCGGTCGTCAGCATCGGTATCGGTTCCTCGGGGGTCGGTCGGACACGGGGTCGGCTTGTGGCGTGCGGGGCGGCCGGACGGCCATCAGATACCGAGTTCGGAGTCGATGAGGTCGAACAGGTCGTCGTCGCTGGCCAGTTCGAGGTCGAGGTCGGGATCGCCGCCCGAGCCGGCGCGCATCGTCCGCCACTTGGCGATCAGCACCTCCAGGCGGGACCCGATCTGGTCGTGCAGCTCCGGATCCACAGTGGCCTCGGTCAGCGAGCGCTCCAGGTTCTCCAGGTCCGCGAGGACCGGCGGGACCGCCGGTCCGCTGTCCGGCGCCAGCTCGGACACCAGGTACGTGGCCAGCTCGTTAGGGTCCGGGTAGTCGAAGATCAGCGTGGCCGGCAGGCGCAGGCCGGTGGCCGTGGTCAGCCGGTTGCGCAGCTCGACGGCGGTCAGCGAGTCGAAGCCGATCTGACTGAACGCCCGGCCCGGGGCCACCGCCGCCCGGCTGCCGTGCCCGAGCACGCTCGCCGCCTGCTCGCGTACCAGGTCGACCACCAGGGTGTGGCGCTCAGGCCCGTCGAGCGCCGCCAGCTGGTCGGCGAGCGTACGCCCGCCGCCGGTCGGGGTGGCCGCCCGCGCGGTCGGCCGTTCCCGGCGCAGCAGCCCACGCAGCAGCGCCGGTGGCCGCTCGACCCGCTCGCCGAGCGCGGCGACGTCGATCCTCGTCGGCACCAGCACCGGCTCGGCCAGCCGCAGGCCCGCGTCGAACAGGGCCATCCCCAGCTCGGACGGGATGGCGAGCTGCCCGTCGCGGGCGGTGATCCGGGGATCGGTGCGGTCCAGCTTGGCGGTCATCTCACTGGCCTGCTCCCACAGCCCCCAGGCGAACGACCGGCCCGGCAGCCCCTCGGCGCGGCGGGCCAGGGCGAGCGCGTCGAGGAACGCGTTCGCCGCGGCGTAGTTCGCCTGACCGGGTACGCCGAAGACGCCGGCGCCGGAGGAGAAGAGCACGAACCCGGCGAGGTCGAGGTGACGGGTGAGCTCGTGGAGGTGCCACGCGGCGTCGAGCTTCGGCGCGAAGACCGTGTCGACGCGCTGCGGGGTGAGGGCGGTGACCACCCCGTCGTCGAGCACCCCGGCGAGGTGCACGACGGCGGTCAGCGGGTGCCGATCCGGTACCGCCGCCAGCACCCCGGCGAGGTCGTCCCGGTCGGACACGTCGGCTGCCACCACCGTGGCCTCGGCACCCAGGGCCCGCAGCTCGTCGACCGCCTCGGCCGCACCGGGGGCCCGCTCGCCGCGGCGGCTGACCAGCAGCAGCCGCCGGACGCCGTGCGTCTCGACCAGCCGCCGGGCGACCAGCCGGCCCAGGGTTCCGGTACCTCCGGTCAGCAGCACCGTGCCGTCGGGATCCCACTCCCGGGGCATGGTGAGCACCACCTTGCCGACGTGCCGGGCCTGGCTGACGTGCCGGAACGCCTCCGGTGCCTGGCGGACGTCCCACACCTGGGTGGGCAGCGGGGTGAGTACCCCGCGCTCGAAGAGCTCCAGCAGCACGACGAGCATGCGCTGCACCTCGTCGGGCTCCTCCAAGGTCAGGTCGAAGGCGGTGTAGGCCACCCCCGGGTGGTCGGCGGCGACGCGGTCGGCATCGCGGATGTCGGTCTTGCCCATCTCGACGAACCGCCCGCCGCGCGGCAGCAGCCGCAGCGAGGCGTCGACGAACTCGCGGGCCAGCGAGTCCAGGACGACGTCGACACCCCGGCCGCCGGTGGTGGCGGTGAAGCGGGTCTCGAAGTCGAGGGTCCGGGACGAGGCCAGGTGTTCGTCGTCGAGACCGAGCGCGCGCAGGGCGCCCCACTTGGCGGGACTGGCGGTGGCGTACACCTCGGCCCCGAGGTGGCGGGCGAGCTGCACGGCGGCCATGCCGACGCCACCGGCCGCCGCGTGCACCAGCACCGACTCGCCGCGGGTGAGCCCGGCCAGGTTGACCAGGCCGTGGTAGGCGGTCAGGAAGACCACCGGCACGGAGGCGGCCTCCACATACGACCAGCCGACCGGCATCGGAGCAAGCAGGCGGCGGTCGGTGACCGCGACGGGCCCGAAGCAGCCCACGAAGACCCCGAACACGTGGTCGCCGGGCCGCAGGTCGGTCACCTCGGCGCCCACCTCGACGACCTCGCCGGCGCCCTCGCCGCCGAGCGGTCCCGCGTCGCCAGGGTAGAGGCCGAGTGCGTTGAGCACGTCGCGGAAGTTGAGGCCGGCGGCGCGGACGCGTACCCGGACCTCGCGGGGGCCGAGCGCGGCGTCGGCGGCGTCGGTGGCGACCAGAGTGAGGTTCTCCAGGCTGCCCCGCACCGGCGCGTCCAGCCGCCACGCGGGGGCGGGTGGTGCGGGCAGCTCACCGGCCGACCCGGCCCGCGCCAACCGCGGCACGTACGCCGCGCCGACCCGGATCGCGGCCTGCGGCTCGTCCGCCGCCAGCAGGGCGGCCACCTCATCGGGGCCGATCCCGTCGTGGTCGACGTCGACGACGACGATCTGGCCCGGGTTCTCCGACTGGGCGGAGCGCACCAGACCCCACGCCGCCGCGGCGGCCGGGTCGGTCACCTCGCCGGCGTGGTGCACGGCCACCGCGCCCCGGGTCACCAGCAGCAGCCGCGACGCCGCCCAGCGGGGCTCGGTGAGCCAACGCCGGACCAGGTCGAGGGCCTGTACGGCGGCATGGCGTGCCGCGCGGGCGGCGGGCTGCGCGGGGTCCGCGTCGAGCGGCACGAGCACCGCCGCGGGCAGAGCCAGTCCCGCGTCCACGGCGTCGGCGAGCCCGTCCAACCCATGGTGCAGCGGGAACCCGTCCAGGCCGGGGGCGACGGTCACGGCGTCGACCGGAGTGGCCGACTCGACGGGCAGCAGCGGCGTCCAGTCGACGCGGAACAGGGCGTCGCGGGTGGCGCGGTCGTCGGCGACGGCCAGCTCGGTGGCGGAGATCGGGCGCATCGTCAGGGCGGCCACCTCGGCCACCGGGGCGCCGGTCGGATCGGCGACGGTCAGCGCGATGGCGTGCGGCCCGACCCGGTTCAGCCGTACCCGCAGGGCGGTCGCCCCGGTGGCGTGCAGGCTCACGCCGCTCCAGGCGAACGGCAGCAGGAGCTGGCCGGCCCCGGCCCCGGCGAGCCCGCCGAAGTGCGCGGCGTGCAGGGCGGCGTCGAACAGGGCGGGATGCAGGCCGTACCGGTCGGCGTCGACCCGCTGGGCCGCCGGCAGCTCCACCTCGGCGTAGACCTCATCGCCGCTGGTCCACACCGCGCGCAGGCCCTGGAACGCCGGCCCGTACTCGTACCCGTCGGCTTCCAGGCCGGCGTAGAAACCGGTCAGGTCCACGGGCCGGGTGTCGGGCGGCGGCCAGACGGTGAGCTGCGGAGACACCGCGGGCTGATCGGCGCGGAGGGTGGCGCTGGCGTGCCGGGTCCACGGCTGTCCCGCCGGCGCGTCGGCGGGCCGGGAGTGCACGGTCACCGGGCGGCGTCCGTCGCCGGCGCCCGCGCCGACCACCACCTGCACCTGCGTCGCTCCGCCGGCGGGCAGGGTCAGCGGCGCCTCGATGACCATCTCGTCGAGGAACGGGTGGCCGACCTCGTCGCCGGCGCGCAGGCAGAACTCCACCAGGCCGGTGCCGGGCACCAGCACGCTGCCGGTGACCCGGTGATCGGCCAGCCACGGCTGCGCGTCGGCCGACAGCCGCCCGGTGAACAGGTGGCCCCTCGTCTCGGCCAGCACGACCGACGCGCCGAGCAGCGGATGACCGGCGGTGTCCAGACCGGCGGCGCCGACGTCGCCGGGGCCGGAGATCGGCCGGGGCCAGTAGCGGCGGTGGGCGAACGCGTACGTGGGCAGGTCGACGCGTCGGCCGCCGGCCAGTGCGGGCCGCCAGTCCACCGCGACCCCGGACACGTGGAGCTGGGCCAGGGAGAGCAGGAACCGCTCAAGGCCGCCCTGGTCGCGTTGCACCGAGCCGACCACCACGGCATCGCCGTCGTGGTCGGCGAGGGTCTCCTCGACGCCGACGGTCAGCACCGGGTGCGGGCTGCACTCGACGTACGCGTCGTGGCCCTCGGCGGCCAGCGAGCGGATCGCCCGTTCCAGCTCGACGGGCCGGCGCAGGTTGCGGTACCAGTAGTCGGGCCCCATCTCCTCGCCGTCGAGCCAGCGCAGGTCGGTGGTGGAGAACAGCGGCACGGCGGCCGGACCGGGGGTGATGCCGGCCAGCACCTCGGCCAGCTCGTCGCGGATGCGTTCCACCTGGGCGGAGTGGGAGGCGTAGTCGACGGCGATCCGACGCACCCGGGTCTGCTCGCCGGCCAACTCGGCGAGCAGCTCCTCGACCGCTTCCGGCTCGCCGGACACCACGACGGCGGCCGGCCCGTTCACGGCGGCGACCGAGATCCGCTCGCCGAAACGGGCGATCCGGTCGCGGACCGTGTCGGCGGGCAGCGCGACGGAGGCCATCGCCCCGTGCCCGGCCAGAGCCCGCAGCGCGCGGCTGCGCAGCGCCACCACCCGGGCCGCGTCGGGCAGGGACAGCACCCCCGCGACGCAGGCGGCGGCGATCTCGCCCTGGGAGTGCCCTACCACGGCGGCCGGCTGCACACCGTACGAGCGCCACAGCTCGGCCAGTGACACCATCATCGCGAACAGGGCGGGCTGCACGACGTCGACCTCGTCGAGGCCGGGCGCGCCGGGCGCCTGGCGCAGCACGTCCACCAGCGACCAGTCCAGGTACGGTCGCAGCGCCGCGTCGCAGGCCGCCATGCGTTCGGCGAACACGGGGGCCTGGTCGAGCAGGTCCAACCCCATGCCGAGCCACTGTGCGCCCTGCCCGGGGAAGACGAAGACGCAGCGGCCCGCGGGACGGGCCTCGCCGCGCGTGACCGCCGGGTCGGGCCGGCCCTCGACGAGCGCGTCGAGGGCGTCGGCGGCCCGCTGCGCCGAAGCGACGACCAGCACCGCGCGGGAGTCGAAGGTGCCTCGGGTGGTGGCCAGCGACCAGGCCACGTCGAGGGGCCGCCGGCCGGGCCGGGCGGCGAGGTCCGCCCGCAGCCGGCGCGCCTGGCCGATGAGCGCCTGCGGGGTACGCGCCGACAGCAGCCATGGCAGCGCACGCTCCTGCGGCGGCTCGGATCCGGCGGCCTCCGGCATCGTTTCGCCGACCGACTCGACGATCACGTGGGCGTTGGTGCCGCTGATGCCGAACGACGAGACGCCGGCGCGCACCGGCCGGTCCGCCGCCGGCCAGGGGCGGGCCTCGGTGAGCAGCTCCACCGCGCCCGAGTCCCAGTCGATCCGCGAGCTGCGGCGCTCGGCGTGCAGGGTGCGCGGCAGGACGCCGTGACGCATCGCCATGACCATCTTGAGCACGCCGGCGACGCCGGCCGCGGCCTGGGTGTGCCCGAGGTTGGACTTGACCGAGCCGAGCAGCACCGGCGGTGCGCCGGGCGGACGCTGCCCGTACGTGGCGAGGATCGCCTCGGCCTCGATGGGGTCGCCGAGCGACGTACCGGTGCCGTGGGCCTCCACCACGTCCACCTCGGCGGCGGTCAGCCCGGCGGCGGCGAGCGCGGCCCGGATGACCCGCTCCTGGGACGGCCCGTTCGGAGCGGTCAGCCCGTTGGACGCGCCGTCGGAGTTGACCGCCGAGCCGCGTACGACGGCCAGGACCGGGTGGCCCCGGCGGCGGGCGTCGGAGAGCCGCTCGACCACCAGCATCCCCACGCCCTCGGACATGCCGAAGCCGTCGGCGTCCTCGGCGAACGCCTTGCACCGCCCGTCGGCGGCGAGACCCCGCTGGCGGCTGAAACCGGTCAGCCCGGCCGGGGTGGCCATCACGGACACGCCACCGGCCAGGGCCAGGTCGCAGTCGCCCTGGCGCAGCGCCTGCACGGCCAGGTGCAGCGCCACCAGGGAGGCGGAGCAGGCGGTGTCCACGGTGATGGCTGGTCCCTCCAGCCCGAGCGCGTAGGCGACCCGGCCGGAGAGGACGCTGCCGGCGGTGCCGGTGAGCAGGTGCCCCTCGTCGGCGGTGACCTCGCCGTCGTCGGAGACGACGCCGGGGGCGACCCGGCCGGCGTAGTCCTGCCCGTGGGTGCCGGCGAAGACACCGGTCCGGCTGCCCCGCAGGGTGACCGGGTCGATGCCGCCGCGCTCCAGCGCCTCCCAGGAGGTCTCCAGCAGCAGCCGGTGTTGCGGGTCCATGGCGAGGGCCTCGCGGGGGCTGATGCCGAAGAACTCGGCGTCGAAGTCGGCGATGCCGGTGAGGAACCCACCGGAACGCACGTACGACCGGCCGGGCGTGCCGGGCACCGGGTCGTAGAGGTCGGCCAGCGGCCAGCCCCGGTCGTCGGGCAGGTCGCCGATGACGTCGGCGCCCGCGTCGAGCAGCCGCCACAGCTCCTCCGGGGAGCCGATACCGCCAGGGAAACGGCAGGCCATCGCGACGACGGCGACCGGCTCGTCCAGGGCGACGGTGCTCGCGTCGGTGACCCCGGTGGCCGCGGTGCCGAGCAGCCGGGCGTGCAGGTGCGCGGCGAGCAGCTCGGGAGTGGGGTGGTTGAACACGGCGTGCGGGGCGAGCCGGACACCGGTGACGGCGGTGAGCCGGTTGCTCAGCTCCACGGCCATCAGCGAGTCGAAGCCGAGGTCCTTGAACGGGCGGCGCGGCTCGACCTGCTCGGGGCCGGCGTGCCCGACCACTGTGGCGCACCGGGTACGGACGAGGTCCAGCAGCAACTCGGCGCGCTCGGGCTCGGCGAGTTCGGCCAGCCGGTCGGCGAAGCCCTTAGCGGCGGCGGGCGCGGAGGCGGCGTTGACCGCCCGGCGGGGCGGCGGGGGCAGCAGTGCCCGCAGCAGGGCGGGCACCTCGCCGGAGGTCCGTACGGCAGCCAGGTCGAGCCCGATCGGTACGAGCGCCGGCCGGTCCACGTCCAGGGCGGCGTCGAACAGCGCCAGTCCGGCAGCCGTGTCGAGGGGGCGGGTGCCGCCGCGGGCGAGCCGGGCCAGGTCGGCCGGGCTGAGCCGGCCCGCCATCCCGTCCCGGGCGGCCCACAGCCCCCAGGCCAGGGCGCTGCCCGGCAGGCCCTGGGCACGGCGGTGCGCGGCGAGCGCGTCGAGGAACGCGTTGCCGGCGGCGTAGTTGCCCTGACCGGGGCTGCCGAAGGTGGCGGCGGCCGAGGAGAAGAGCACGAACGCGGCCAGGTCGAGGCCGGCGGTGAGTTCGTGCAGGTGCCAGGCACCGTGCACCTTGGAGCGCAGAGCCCGTGCCCAGCGGGCGGGGTCGAGGTCGGTGATCAGGGCGTCATCGGTGGCCCCGGCTGCGTGCACGACGGCGACGAGCCGGCCGGCCAGTGGGGCGATCACCTCGGCGAGCGCCGCCCGGTCGGCGACGTCGGCCGCGACCACCCGGACTGTGACGCCGGCGTCGGTCAGCGCTGTCGTCCAGTCGCCGGACCGGCCGCTGCGGCTGACGAGCACCAGTTCGGTGACGCCGTGCGCAGTGGCGAGGTGGGTGGCGACCTGCCGGCCGATCCCGCCGGTGCCGCCGGTGACGAGTACGGTGCCACCGGCCAGGGCCGCCCGCGGCGTACCGGCCGGGGTCTGCGCCACGGGGCGGAGGCGGGGCAGCAGCGCACGCCCGTCGCGGACGGCCACCTCGGGTTCGTCCTCGGCGGCGGCCAGCGCCGAGCGGATGGCGGCGTCGTCGGTGGTGTCGAGGCTGAGCAGGAGGAAGCGGTCGGGTTGCTCGGCCTGGGCGACGCGGAGCAGCCCGGCCACCGGGGCGTGCACCGGGTCGCCGTCGCGCAGGGCGAGGGCCAGGCGGGTGGTCTCCGCGCGAGGGTCGGCCAGCCAGGTCTGGAGGACGCCCAGCACGGCGAGGCTCACGGCGTGCGCCCGGTCGGGCACCGGCCGGCCCGGCTCGCCGTCGCCGACCCGCAGCACGAGCAGCGGCGGCAACGGCCCGTCCGGGGGCGTGTCGTCGGCGATCGTCCAGGAGGGCGCCGGGGTCGCCGGGAACGCCGCGGGCAGCCAGTCGACGACATACAGTCCGGCGGGGGTGGCCGCCGTCGTCGGCGGGCCGGCGGGCGGCAGGTCCACCGCCCGCAGCACCACCCGGTCGGCATCGAGCACGGGCCTGCCCGCGTCGTCGACGGCGCTCAGCGTCACCGCGTCCGCCCCGCCGGGGGCCAGGCAGACACGCAGCGCGTGCGCTCCGACGGCGTGGCGGCGCACGCCCGCCCACTCGGTGGGCAGCAGCCGAGCGGTGGGCCCGGCGTCGGCGACGGGCGCGAAGTCGGCGAGCGGGAGCAGGCGCAGCGCCGCCTCCAGCACCAGCGGGTGCACGCCGTACCGCTCGGCGTCCGGGTCGCGGGCGTCCTCCGGCAGGCGTACGTCGACGAAGAGCCGGTCGGCGGTGACCCAGGCGCCCCGGACCAGCTCCCCGGCCAGCGCGCGGTGCTGTGGTGCGCTCAGATCCACCGGCCGGGCCCCGGTGGGCGGCCAGACGGGGGCGAAGGCACCCCGACCGCTCCCCGGGTCGACGGGCGCGAGCACGGCCTCGGCGACCGCACGCCAGGGCAGCCCCTCGCCGGCCCGGACGTGGCAGTGCGCCACCCGGTGTCCGTGCCCGTCCGGCGCGCCGACACCGATCTGCACGTCGAGGGTCGCCTCGGTGGGCAGCGGCACCGGCTCAGGGACGTGCAGCCGCCGCACGCTCGGGGCGCCGAGCTGGTCGCCGAGGTGGGCGAACATGTCCAGCACGGCGGAGGCGGGCAGCAGCGGGGCCGTGCCGTCGCCGGGTGCGGCCAGCCACGGTGAGGTGGCCGTTGACACCTGCCCGGTGCAGACCACCTGCGCGGTGCCGGCGACCGCCAGCAGCCCGCCGAGCAGCGGGTGCCCGACGTCGGCCAGCCCGGCGCCGCCGGGACCGCCGACACCGGTGGGAGCGGGCAGCCAGTAGTGCCGGCGCTGGAAGGCGTACGTGGGCAGGTCGACGCGGCGGTGCGGGCCGGGGCCGGCGAGGACGGCACGGTCCACGGCGACGCCCCGCACGTACAGCCGCGCCACGGCGGCGAGCAGCGCCTCGGCCTCCCCGGCGGTGCCCCGTACGGCGGGGACGAAGGCCAGTTCGTCGGCCTCGGCGACGAGGCAGTCCTGGGCCATGGCGGTGAGTACGCCGGCCGGGCCGATCTCCAGGAAGGTGGTGACGCCTTGCCCGTGCAGGGCCCGTACCCCGTCGTGGAAGCGGACGGTGCCCCGCACGTGCGCCACCCAGTGCTCGGGCGAGCAGAGCCGAGCCGGGTCGACGGGGTGACCGGTCAGGTTGGACACCACCGGCAGGTGCGGGGTGCGGTACGTGAGGCCGGCGGCCACCGCGCGGAACTCGTCGAGCATCGGGTCCATGCGCGGCGAGTGGAACGCGTGCGACACCCGCAGCCGGCTGGTGCGGCGCCCGGCCGCGCGCAGCGTGTCCGCGACGGCCAGCACCGCGTCGGTGTCGCCGGAGAGGACGACGCTGGTGGGGCCGTTGACGGCGGCCAGGCCCACCCGGTCGGTGAGGTACGCGGCGACCTCGGCCTCGTCGGCCTCGACGGCGACCATCGCGCCCCCGGCGGGCAGCTGCTGCATCAGCCGGGCACGGGCGGCGACCAGCGCCGCCGCGTCGGCGAGGGAGAACACCCCGGCGACGTGCGCGGCGGCCAGCTCGCCGACGGAGTGGCCGAGCACCGCATCGGGGCTCACCCCCCAGGACTCCAGGAGGCGGTAGAGCGCCACCTCGAAGGCGAACAGCCCGGGCTGGGTGTACAGGGTCTCGTCGAGCAGGCCAGCCGGTTCGGTGCCCTCGGCGGCGAGGACGACGTCCGCGACGGGGTACGGGGCGTGGCCGGCCAGGCAGCGATCGAGTTCGGCACAGGCGGCGTCGAAGGCGGTGGCGAAGACGGGGTACGCCGCGCACAGCTCGCGGCCCATGCCGGGGCGCTGGCCGCCCTGCCCGCCGAAGAGCAGGCCGAGTCGGCCGTCGACGACCCGGCCGGTCGACACGCTCGGCAGGTCCGGGTCCGGGCCGCGGCGGGCCAGCGCACCGAGCCCCGTCCGGGCGGACTCCGCGTCGCCGACCAGCACCACGGCCCGGTGTTCGAGGGCCGCGCGCGTGGTGGCGAGGGCGTGCCCGACGTCGACCGGGTCGGCGTGCGCCCCCGGCCCGTCGAACCACGCCAGCAAACGGGCCGCCTGACCACGCAGCGCCTCGTCGGAGGCCGCCGAGAGCAGCCACGGCACGGGCGGCCGGACGGTGCCGGGCGACGGCGGCCCGGCGGCGTCCTCGGCGGTGGCCGGCGGGTCGGCGGGCGCCTCGACGATGACGTGCGCGTTGGTGCCGCTGATGCCGAACGACGAGATGCCGGCTCGGCGAGGTCGGCGTACGTCGGGCCACGAGCGGGCCTCGGTGAGCACCTCGACCGCGCCGGCCGACCAGTCCACCTCGGACGTCGGGGCGTCCACGTGCAGGGTGCGCGGCAGCGTCCCGTGCCGCATGGCGAGCACCATCTTGATCACCCCGGCGGCACCGGCGGCGGCCTGGGTGTGGCCGAGGTTGGACTTCAGCGACCCCAGCCGCAGCGGTTCCGCGTCGCCGCGTCCCACTCCGTACGTGGCGAGCAGCGCCTGGGCCTCGATGGGGTCGCCGAGCGACGTGCCGGTGCCGTGGGCCTCGACCACGTCCACGTCGGCGGCGGAGAGCCCGGCCGCCTCCAGCGCCCGGCGGATGACCCGCTCCTGGGCGGGCCCGTTGGGGGCGGTCAGCCCGTTGGACGCGCCGTCGGAGTTGACGGCGGAGCCCCGCAGCACGGCGAGGACGGGGTGCCCGTGCCGGCGGGCGTCGGAGAGCCGTTCCAGCAGCAGCACCGCGACGCCCTCGGACCAGCCGGTGCCGTCGGCGCCGTCGGCGAACGCCTTGCACCGGCCGTCCGGGGCGAGCCCCCGCTGCCGGCTGAACTCCACGAACGCCTGCGGGGTGCCCATCACCGCCACGCCGCCGGCCACGGCGAGGGAGCAGTCCCCGGCGCGCAGAGCCTGGGCCGCCAGGTGCAGCGCCACCAGCGACGAGGAGCACGCCGTGTCGACGGTGACCGCCGGCCCCTCCAGCCCCAGCGCGTAGGCGACCCGGCCGGAGACGACGCTGCCGGCGGTGCCGACGCCGAGGTAGCCCTCAGTGCCGGGCGGCGCCTGGCGCAGGTTCGCGGCGTAGTCGTGGTGCATGACGCCGGTGAAGACGCCCGTGGCGCTGCCACGCAGCGAGGTGGGGTCGATGCCGGCCCGCTCGAACAGCTCCCAGGCGGTCTCCAGCAGCAGCCGCTGCTGCGGGTCCATGGCGAGCGCCTCGCGCGGGCTGATCGCGAACAGGGTGGCGTCGAACTCCGCGGCGCCGGTGAGGAAGCCACCGACCCGGGCGTACGAGGTGCCGGGGCGGTCGGGGTCGTCGGAGAAGAGGTTCGCCAGGTCCCAGCCCCGGTCCGTGGGGAACTCCGTGAGTCCTTCCCGGCCCTGGTCGACCAGATCCCACAGCTCCTCGGGGGAGGCGACGCCGCCGGGGAGCCGGCAGGCCATGGCCACGACGACCACCGGGTCGTCCCCCGTGGACGGCACCGCCGCCGGGTCCGTCGTGGGAGCGGCCTGCGCGGCGGCACCTCGCAGGCGGGCGGCGAGGTGCCGGGCGAGGGCCTGCGGGCTGGGCCGGTCGAACGCGACAGTGGCGGAGAGCCGTACCCCGGTGGCCCGGGCCAGCCGGTCGCGCAGGGCGACCGCGGCGACCGAGGTGAAGCCGAGTTCCTTGAACGCGCGGCCGGGGCGGACCGCGGCCGGGCCGGGCAGCCCGGCCACCTGGGCGGTGGCGGTGCGGACCAGGTCGAGCAGGAGTCGGTCCCCCTCGGCGGTGGTGAGCCCGGCCAGCCGGCGGCGCAGCTCGGCGGCGTCCCGGTCGTCCGTGGCGTCGCCGGGCTCCGCGACGGGCCCACGCCAGGCCGGGTGGGCGGCGTCGACGTGGCCCGCCGGGCGGGCGAGCACGACCAGGTCGTTGCCGTCGTGGGCCACGTCGAACGCGGCGAGGTCGGCGCGCACGGCCGCCGGCACGGTGCCCGCTCCGGGTCCGGTCGCCGCCGGGACGCCGGGCAACGACCCGCCCTCGGCGGGCACGGTCGTGCCGACGAGCCGGGCCGGATGACCGGACGCCCGACGGCGGGCGACCAGGGCGTGCAGGGCCCCGACGGCCGAGGCGGCCCGCTCCCGGCCCGCGGCGCCCAGCAGCAGGGCGGACGGCACGAGGACGGTGAACGTCGCCCCCGGGTGCCGGCTCGCCGCGTCCAGCGTCGCGGCGAGCCTGAGCAGCCGGGCGGCGCCCTCGGCGTCGGCCAGGTCGTCGCCGCACGGGCCGAGGAAGACCGCGCCGAACGCCTCGTCGCCCACCCGCTCGGCGGGCAGCACGACGGCTTCCGCACCGGTGGCGGTGAGTTCGGCGGCCAGGTCCGCCACGGCCGGGGCGGGCGTCGCGCCGGCGGACAGCAGCCGCAGCCGGCGGACGCGGTGCGCGGCGACGAGGTGCCGGGCCAGCGCGGCGCCGGTCGGTCCCTCGGCACCGGTGACCAGCACCGGGCGCTCCGGGTCGGCCACGGTCGCCGGCCGTGCCGGCGCGGTCGCCGGGGCGGGCACGAGGGCCGCGTGCCGGGCTGCCCCGCCCCGCAGGGCGACCTGCGCGGCACCAGCGTCCACGACGGCGGGCAGCAGGGCGAGCGAGCGGGCCGAAGCGTCGTGGTCGACCAGCACGATCCGGTCCGGGTATGCGGCCTGCAGGCTGCGCCCGACCGCCCAGACGGCACCGGCCGCCGGATCCGGCCCGGCCCACCCGGCGGCGTCGCCTGCCCCGGTGGCCGCGTCGCCGGACAGGCCGTGCGCGCCGGGCCGGGTCGCCCCGTCGCTGGCCGGGCCGGTCAAGAGCACCAGCCGGGTGCCGGCGAAGCCGTCGTCGTCGAGCCAGCCACGCAGCCGGCCGGCGAGATCCGCCGCGTCGGCGTCGGCCGGCCCGGCCAGCAGCACCGTCACGTCGGGGGCGTCGGGGGCCGCCCGCAGGGTGACCAGGTCCCGGTGGGCCCGGAACCGCTCCCCCGGCGACGCCGCGCGCAGCGGCTCCACCAGCGGCTCGCTCCCGGCGCCGACAAGCGCCCAGCGGCGGGCCGGGCCGGCGGCGTCCTGCGCGGCCGCCGGAACGGGCGCCGCCACCTGCGGTACGGCGGCCAGGTCCAGCGGTCGCCAGGCGAGCAGGCTGAGCGCCTCGTGGTGGCTGCCGTTGACCGCCCGCAGCCGCGCCGGCCCGTCGGACAGGAGCCGGCGGGTGACCTTGCCGGACGGGGTGCGGGGCACCTGCCCGATCTCGTACAGCGCTTCGGGAACCTTGTGGTAACTGAGCCTCTCCCGGCAGGCTGCGAACCCCGCGGCGGGGTCGAAGCCCTCCGGCCCCGGCACCACGAACGCCACCGGCACCTCGCCGAGCACCTCATGCGGCCGGCCGGTCACCGCCACGTCGGCGACGCCGGGCACCGCGCGCAGCACCTCCTCCACCTCGGCCGGGTGGATCTTCTCCCCGCCCCGGATGATCAGCTCCTGGTGGCGGCCGGTGACGAAGATGTTGCCGTCGGCGTCGCGGCGGGCCAGGTCGCCGGTGCGGTACCAGCCGTCGCGCAGGGCGGCGGCGGTGACCGCCGGCAGGTTGTGGTAGCCGAGCATGACGCTCGGACCGCTGACCCAGACCTCCCCCTCGGCGCCGGTCGGCACGTCCAGACCCGTCTGCGGGCTGACCAGGCGCACCTCGACGCCAGGCACCGCGCGCCCACAGGAGCCCTCGACCCGGGGCTGCTCCGGCCGGGTGACGGCGATCGAGCCGCAGGTCTCCGTGCTGCCGTACGCGTCGAGCAGCGGCGCGTCGAAGACCTCGTCGAACGCCCGCCGCAGCGCGCCGGTGGTGATCGCCCCGCCGACCAGGCAGACCCGCAGGGCCGGGGCGCGGAAGCCGGTCTCCCGGGCGGCGGTGACCAGGTGGTGGTACATGGCCGGCACACCGGCGAGCACTGTGGCCTCGTCCTCGTCGACCGCGCGCAGCACGTCGTCGGCGGAGAAGCCGTCGATGAGCCGGGCCGTGGCCCCGACCGCCGTCACGCTGAGCACGCACCCGATGTGGGAGAGGCTGTGGAACAGCGGCAGTGGCCAGACCACCCGGTCGGCGGCGGTGAGCCCGGGGATCGGCACGTAGCAGGCGGCGACCGACCAGAGGCAGGTGCGCTGGGTGGAGAGCACACCCTTGGGCCGGCCGGTGGTGCCGGAGGTGTAGAGCATCCAGGCCACCTCGTCGAGGCCCAGGTCGTCGCGGGCGCCCACGGCCGGCTCGGTATCGACCAGGTCGCGCCAGGCGACGACCTCGTCCGCAACCGGGCTGTCCCCGGTGACCACGATCCGCAGGGCCGGCCGGGAGGTACGCAGCCGCAGCATCTGGTCGAGGTGGCGCGGGTCGGTGACCACCAGCACCGCACCGGAGTCGTCCAGCAGATGGGCCAGTTCCGCGTCGGTGCTGTGCGGGTTCACCGGCACGCCGACCGCGGCGGCCCGCGTGACGGCCAGCCAGGTCTCCACCGTCTCCACGCGGTTGCCGAGGCAGAAGGCCACCCGGTCGCCCCGGGCGACCCCGGCCGCCGCCAGGTGACCGGCCAGCCGGCGGGTCCGCGCCGCCAGGTCGGCGTATCCGACCGCCCGGCGGTCGTCGCGGAATGCGACCTTGTTCCCCAACCTGGCGGCGTGCGCCTCGATCAGATCGGACAACGGCTGGATCAGGTCGCTCCGAAGCATGTCACCACATCCATCCGTCGGCGAGACTCCTCATCCGCGGCGTAGACCTCGCTCGCCGTAGCGGCCCAAGTCTTCCGAGCACCCTGCCGACGTCCTACCCCTGTCACCCCCTAAGTCGTCCCCAGTTCGGAGCGCCGATCGGGTGGTGGAGCGGGCCTGCGGGCCGATGATGGGGCGACCCCGCAGACCGTCGAGTCCCGTGCTCCACCCGCCCGTCAGCCGAGGTGCCGTCGTTGGAACGCTGCTGGTTGTTCGCCCGTTCGGCCGTACCGGCCGACGGCTGCCCGGGCACGCGGCTGACCGAGCTGGTCGGCACCGTCCTGACCGGTCTGGTCGCCGCCGCCCGCCGGGCCGATCCCGGCATGAACTGGTTCTTCGACCCGGAGGGCTCCCCCGCCGAGCGTCTGAGCCTCGGCTTCCATGCCGTCCCCGCCGCGCTCGACGCGGTACGGGCGGGGCTGCTCGCGTACGACCCGGGAGCGTCCCTCGCCAGCGACCGGCGCGTCGTGCGCGACCCCGCCCGGGGCGGCCCGCTCGCGTTCGCGGGCAGCGAACTGGCCCTCACCCTGCTCGGCGGCGACGTGCCCTGGCTGGCCGGCGGCGAGCTGCCGCTGGCCGTGGCGCACCTGCGACACCTGACCGGGCTGATGCCGGCGGCCGACCGCCTGGCGTTCCTCTTCCTGCACTGGCAGGAGCGCAGCCAGCGGCTCACCGGCGCACAGCGGCGGGACCTGGCCGCGCAGGCCGACGACGGGGCGGAGAAGATCGTCCTGTCGGCCGGTGACCTACCGCTGGGCGGGGATGTGGCAGTGGCGTGGCAGCGCTACCTGGACCGGGTGACCGACGTGGTGGGCCACGACCACCCGACGGCGCCGTCCGGTTTTCTGCTGGCGCACCACGCGCAGCTCACCCACGATCGGTGGGGCATCCGGCCGGAGGTCGACTCGCTGGCCGCGCTGGCGCTGCGCCTGTCGATGGTGCGGGGCCGCCCGGCCGCGACCGCGCCGGTCCGCGTTCCGCAGAGGAGGCAGCAACCACATGCACACGCCGGTACCTGACCGTCCCGCCGCCGGCGAGCCGGCCCACGTCGAGGTGGCGCTCGGGGAACGGTCGTACCCGGTGCTGATCGGTCCCGGCGTGCGCCACCGGCTCCCGGCGGAGGTGGCGCGGACCGGCGCCCGACGGGTCGTGGTGGTCTCGGCCCGGCCACCGGAGTGGACGCCCGACCCGGGCGTGCCGCACCGGGTGGTGCCGGCCCGCGACGGCGAGCACGACAAGAACCTGACCACTGTGGAACAGCTCTGCCGAGCGTTCGCCGAGTTCGGGCTGACCCGGACGGACGCGGTGGTCTCCTGCGGCGGCGGCACCACCACGGACGTGGTCGGGCTGGCCGCCGGTCTCTACCACCGGGGCGTCCCGGTGATCCACTTGCCGACCTCGCTGCTGGCCCAGGTGGACGCCAGCGTCGGTGGGAAGACCGCCGTCAACCTTCCGGAGGGCAAGAACCTCGTGGGCGTGTACTGGCAGCCCCGGGCTGTGCTCTGCGACACCGAGCACCTGGGGACGCTGCCGCAGCGGGAGTGGCGCAACGGGTACGGGGAGATCGCCCGGGCGCACTTCATCGGCGCCGGCGATCTGCGTGACCGGCCGGTGGCGGAGCAGATCGCCGCGTCAGTGGCGTTGAAGGCCCGGGTGGTGGCCGCGGACGAGCGGGACTCCGGCCTGCGGCACATCCTCAACTACGGCCACACGCTCGGGCACGCGTTGGAGCGGGCCACCGACTTCGGCCTGCGCCACGGCGAGGCGGTCGGCGTCGGCACCGTCTTCGCGGGCCGGCTGGCCGGCGTCCTCGGCCGGGTACCGGCCGAGCGGGTGGCCGAGCACCACGACGTGGTGGCGGGCTACGGACTCGACACCACGCTGCCCACCGGCGTCGACCACGACGAGCTGATCGCGCTGATGCGCCGGGACAAGAAGGCCACCTCGGGCCTGTCCTTCGTCCTGGACGGACCGGGCGGAGTCGAGCTGGTCACCCACGTCCCCGAGGTCGCTGTGCGTACCGCACTCGCCGGCATGTGAGGCCGGCACCGCCCGGTGCCCGTTCGCCGGCCGGCGCCGCGGGGCAGCCGGGCCGGCGAACGGATGACGAGCCGCCGGAGCCGAGCCCCGGATCGGCGCGTCAGCTACCCAGGGCCCGCTGGATCTGCGCCACCAGCACGCCGCAGGCGTACCGGTCCGCGGCCCCGACCATGCCGACAATGGTCGCCGGCAGCGGGCCGTTGTCCGTCTCCGCCGGGTCGTGGTGCATGAACACGACGAACTGCCCCCGGTCGATGAACGGTGCGAGGATCGGTTCGGCGTCGACGCCGGGGGCCAGTGAGAAGAACGTGGTCATGGCGCATGGATGCTGGTCCAGCAGCGAACTGCGGTGCAGCAGCGAGGTGGTGGCCCCGCTGACCCGGAAGTTCGGGTCGATGACCCGCAGGGCGCCGTCGCGGCCGATCCCGGCGTCGAAGGAGCAGTAGCCCCGGTACCCGAGCTCACTGGCCTTCCGGACCCCTACGGTCAGCGCTTCGACCAGCTCCTCCGGGGGCTGGTCGTCGTCCATCACACAACCGACCCACGTCGAGGTGGGCTGCGGCAGGTGTACGGACGAACCGAAGTAGTGCACCGCTCCGCTGTCGGTCACGCCGAACTGGATACCCCAGATGGTCTGGAAGGGCACCTCCTCTTCGACGATCCACTGCTCGCTCACCTGTTCCAACTGGTTGAACAGGGAACGGTTCCGCCGGTCCCGCAACCGACGGGTGAAGATCGCAATTCCGCTGGACACCTCGACCCCGGCCGGTTTGATGACCGCCGGCCGGCGGTCGCGCGCCACGATACGGCGCACTTCGGCGGGGGTGGCGACCTGCCGGCGGGGCAGGTACTCCGGCGCGACCAGAGTCTCCAGCACGGTCTTGTTGTTGAGGCGGGCGAGCAGATCCGCGGGCACCCGGGCGCGAGCGGCCCGCAGTCGCGGGTCATGCGGAGGAAACTGGAACTCCAGCATCTCGCCCCGCTCGACGGCTTCCCGCGCGTACCGCACCGCCTGCGCGCCGGAACGGAATTCCCGCAGGTCGCTGGGCGTCTTCAGACCACTCCGGCTGAGCAGACGCAGCGACTTGTCCGCGCTGGAGCCGGTGCTGCAGATCGCCGCCGACTGGTGCGGAAGGGTCAGGTGCAGACCCGTGATCATGTCCAGGCCGTTGTAGAGAGCGGCGCCCGCGCCGGCGAGATAGGGGCTGTCGGCGGTGGCCGACGGGTCGGGCGGCCGGGCCAGGACCACCCCGTCGTGTGCGAACACCTGTACCTGGATGGGCACCTGCATTTAGTCTCCTGACATGCCGGCCCGGTGCGGGCCTCGGGGTGGCGGTGAAACCGGTGCGCCACGGCCACGAACAGCGGAGAACGTGGCCGAAGGGGTGGGCTCCCGGTCCTGATCCGGCCGCTCGGCCGCGAGAGCCGGGCGTGCCGCGTGCACCGACCGGACGGTCGTGAGCTGGACCGGCCGGGAAGCCGGCTGGCTTATGGCCAGCGTTGCGGCGGCGAGGTGCACACCGCCGGTCAGCGGCTGAGTTTCCAGCCCCCGACAGGCGTCATGATCGAAAGATCATAGTCACTATGCATTGCCCCGGGATGGGCCAGACAGGCGAACGCGAACGGCTCTTTCGCCGCCGAGGCCGCCGATACTCCTAGCGGGGCCATCGACTCGGGCTGACCGAAAAGCTGTTCTTCAGAAGGGCTGGAGTCGCCGGACGGCGCTGTCGCAGCCCGCGCTGTCGAGTGCCCGGATCCGGACGGCCACGCCCCCTGCCAGCTCACATCGCCGGACCGGCCTCGACGCGGCCGGCGGGCATCGCCGACACGTCCCAGGCCTGCCCGGGGAGGAGATCTCCGGCTGATGCGCTAGGGGTCGACGTGCCGATCTCTAGGGGTGTACGCCACTCCACAGCGCTTCGTATGGTCGGGCCCCATCGGCTCGTCGTTCCCACTCTCAGCGCACCGGATCGGGTGGCCCGCGAGCGGTGCCGCCCGTCAACGCGCCTCGCGCCAACCCCGCCGTCCGGCGTGCGGCATCCCGGCTGACCGATCGTCGCGGCCCTGCGCCTTTCGGTCGTCCCCTTTCGATCGGAGGTTGAGCTGTTGTCTGTCGGGTTCGATGGCGCCCAGGCCGCGGACGGCGCGGTTGCTCTGGAGCTCGTGGGGGACCTGCGGAGGCCGGCGGTGTGGCCCGCGCGGGCGGCCTCGGTGCACCGGGTGCTGCCCGCCTGGCCGTCGCGCGTGACACCGGCCGGGCACGTCGTGGTGGCGGGGCTCGTGGCGGTCCTGGCCCGCTGGACCGGCCAGGACGAGGTGGTGCTCGGGCTGGCCCCGGCCGGCGGGGTGGTGGCGCGGGTGGACGTCTCGGGCGACCCGGGATTCGGGGAGTTGGCGGCGCGGGTGGGACTGGCGTGGACGGCGCCGGTGGCGGTTCCGAACCGGCCGGACCCGGTGGCGGTGGAGTTGGCCGACGGCCCGGTGGCGGAGACGGGACCGGCCGCGGTGGACGTCGACATGGTGGTACGCGTGGCGGCGGACGGGTCCGTGCTGCGGGTGGACTACGCGGTGGAGGGATTCTCCGCGCAGTTCGTACAGGGACTCGTGGATCAGGTCGTCGTGCTCGTCTCCGCCGGGACGGCGGCGCCGCAGGTAGCCCTGTCGAGGTTGCCGTTGCTGGACGCCGCGGAACGGGAGCGGTTGCTGACGTGGGGACGCGGCCCGGTGCGGGAGATCCCGGGTGAGCCGATCCACGAGCTCGTGCTGGGCTGGGCGCAACGGTCGCCGGAGGCGGTGGCGGGTGTCGCGGGTGACGAGGTGCTGACGTACGGGGAACTGGATCGCCGGTCAGGACTGCTGGCGGCGTACCTGCGGTCGGTGGGTGTCCGTGCCGGTGACGTGGTGTCCGTGGCGCTGGAGCGCGGGTTGTGGTCGCTGGTGGCCGCGATGGGCGTGCTGCGGGCGGGTGCCGCGTACACGCCGATGGACGTGTCGTGGCCCGCGGAGCGGATGCGGGTGCTGCTGGCCGACCACGGCGCGCGGGTGGTGTTGACGGTCGGTGCGGTAGCGCCCCGGATCCCCGCCGGGGACGGGGTCACGGTGGTGGCGCTGGACGACGGCTGGCCTGCGGTACCGGCCGGTGCGGCGACGGATCTGCCTGTGGTGCCGGTGGACGCTCCGGCGTTCGTCATCTACACGTCGGGTTCGACAGGCACGCCGAAGGGCGTGGTGCTGTCGCACGAGAGGCTGACGAACTTCCTGGCGTGGATGACCGACGAGTGCGCCATCGGCCCCGGCAGCCGGATGCTGCACTCGGCGGCACCGGTCTTCGACGCCGCGTTCGGGGAGATGTTCGCCGCGCTCACCGGCGGGGGTTGCGTCGTCGTGTGCCCGCGCGACGATCTGCTCGACGCGCGCCGGCTCACCGACCTGGTCAACAGCCACGGCGTCACGCACACGTTCGGCCCGGCCACCAACATCGCCCCGCTCGACCCGGCCGCCTGTCCCGGCCTCCGCTGCATCATCTTCGGCGGCGAGGCCGTCCCGCCGCGGTTGGCCCAGCGGTGGCTGACGGCGGGCACGCGGGTGGTCAACGCGTACGGGCCGGCCGAGATCGCCGTGGCGTGCACCTGGTTCGACGCGTCGGCCGGGTGGGGTGGCGCGTACGTACCGATCGGCTGGCCGATGCCGAACCGGCAGGTCCGCGTCGTCGACGCGAACCTCGACCTCATGCCGGCCGGGGTTCCCGGGGAGATCCTGATCGCCGGCTTCGGCGTCGCCGACGGTTACCTCAACCGTCCCGAACTGACCGCCCAGCGGTTCGTCACCGACCCGTACGGCGGCGGGCTCGCCTACCGCAGCGGCGACCTGGGGAGATGGAACAGCGCCGGCGCACTGGAGATCCTCGGCCGGATGGACCACCAGGTGAAGGTCAACGGCATCCGCATCGAGCTGGGCGAGATCGAGAGCATCCTCGCCCAGCACCCGGAGGTGGAGACCGCCGTCGTCGTCCGCCGCGAGGACCGGGGCGTGGCCCGACTCGTCGCGTACGTCACCGGGCGCGACGGCCGCACCCCGGCCACCGGCGACCTGCGCGACCACGCCGCGGCCCACCTGCCCAGCTACATGGTCCCCGCCGCCGTCGTCACCCTCGACCGCTTCCCCCTCGGCGGCACCGGCAAGATCGACCGGAATGCCCTTCCCGCACCCGGCGCCCAACGCCCCGACCTCGGCGTGCCGTACGTCGAGCCGGCCACCGAGGGCGAGCGCCTCGTCGCGGAGGTGTTCGCGAGCGTGCTCGGCATCGAGCGGGTCGGCGCCCGCGACAGCTTCTTCCACCTCGGCGGCACGTCGTTGCAGTCCGCAGCCGTCGCCACAGGCATCGACGAGGCCGCCGACGTGGTCGTGCCCGTCTCGCAGATCCACCGCACCCCCACCCCGCACGAGCTGGCCCGGTGGCTCGCCACCGCCCCCCGCCGTACGGACACCGGCTCGACCGCCGGACAGACCCGGCAGCGCCCGGGACCGGTCCCGCTCGCGCAGCAGGTGGCGAAGTGCCTGATGTCGCCGCTGGAGGTCGTCGTCCCGGTCACCTGGTGGATCGAGGGTGAGCTGGACCTACGGGCCCTGATGGCCGCCCTCGGCGACCTACACCACCGCCACCAGGCCCTGCACGCCCGCTACCGGCGCACCGACCCACCAACAGCAATCATCCCACCCAACCCCGGCATGCCCCAGCTACGGCTACTCGCCGACGCCACCACCGAACACGACGCCCTCGACCAACTCGCCGAAGCAGTACAGCAACCACTCGACTACACCCAGGGCCGCAACTGGCGCGCCGCCCTGATCCGAAACAAAACCACCAACCGAATCCTGTTCGGCATCGGCATCCACCACATCGCCTTCGACGGCTGGTCATACGGACTACTCGTACGAGACCTCAGCCACGCCTACACCGCACGACAAGCCGGCCACACACCCACCTGGAAACACCCCGCACCCACACTGCACCAGTCCTACGACGAATACACCCGCCTACGCGACGCCGCCGACCTGCAAACCCAACGAACCTACTGGCGCGAACAACTACGCGACCTGCCCCGCCAAGGCACGGGCCCGGCCACCGCGCCCCTGGAACAGGCCCTCGCCTGGGGACCGAAGGCGGGCCACACCGTCACCGTCACCCCCGAGGTGCTCGACCGCTGGGACCGGGCCGCCCGCGACCACCGCTTCAGCCGCTCCAGCTACTTCGTGGCGGCCTTCGCCTCGGCGCTGCGCGCCATCCATCAGCAGGACGACATCGCCCTGCTGATGGTGGTGGCCAAGCGCGGCAGCCGCGTCCTCGACTCCGCGTTCACCACCCGGCTCAACCTCAACTGCGTGCGGGTGCGCTTCGACGGGCCGCAGGACGACAAGCTGGTCCTGCGGGTCGACGAGACGATCCGCGATCTCATGCGGGCCCAGGACGTTCCCTTCGCGGAGACCGCCGACGATCCCGCCGCCGGGCTCTCCGGCGAGGTGGTCGCGAGCCTGCCGACGTTCGTGTTCCAGGACAACGTGGTGGTGCCGCTGGAGCTGCCCGGCTGCCGGGCCGAGGAGGTCGTCGACCCGTACGCCCGGGAGGTGCCCAACGGGCTCACGGTCGAGGTGCTGCCCCGCGTCGACCATGCTCTCCTGCGCGTCACCATCCGCACCGACTACCTGCCGTACAGCTTCGCCGAGGAGCTGAACCATCACATGCTGCGCTTCCTCGAAGACGGGCCGGCGGGTACACCCACCGCCGGCTGACCGTCCGCCTTTGCGTACCGGACCGCTCGTCGTCGCGTGGCACGCGGCCCGTTGTCCCGAGAGTTCGTGGTTGTCCCTCCGGCGCACCCCTCTGGGTGGCGCCGGCCCTGATCGGAGGCTGGCTCAATGTCTGTCGGAATCGTCGGTGCGCAGGCCACGGATGTCGCTGGGCCCGGCTTCGAGATCCTCGACCTGATGGGGGACCTGCGCCGGCCGGCCGCGTGGCCGGCCCGGGCGGCCTCCGCGTACCGGCCGGTCGACCTGCCCGTCCCGGCGGGGGCGCGCTCCCCCGGCGCGGTGCTGCTGGCCGGTCTGCTGGGGGTGCTGGCCCGGTACACCGGCCAGGCCGAGGTGGCGGTCGGTCTGTCGTCGGGCGGCGTGCTGCGGGTCGACGTCGCGGATGAACCGGGCTTCGGCGAGCTGACGTCGCGGGTGGCCGCGGCGCTGACCGGCCCGGTCACGCGTGACACGGGCGCGGCGGGGCCGGTGGTGGTCGGGCTGGTGGACGCCCCGGTGGCCGAGGTGGGGCCGGACGTGGTGGACGTGGACATCGTGGTGACCGTCGCGGGGGACGGGTCGGCGCTCCGGGTGGACTACGCAGCCGACGGCTTCTCGGCGGACTGGGTGCGGGGTCTGGTGGACCAGACCGTGTCGTTGCTGTCGGCCGGGGTCCGCGAACCCGGGGTGCCGCTGGGGGCGCTGCCGCTGCTGGGCGCGACCGAGCGCGAGCGGCTGCTCGCGTGGGGCCGGGGCCCGGCCCGCCCGGTGCCGGGTGAGCCGCTGCACGAGCTGGTGCTCGAGTGGGCGCGACGCACGCCGGACGCGGTGGCCGGAGTCGCCGCCGGGGAGGTGCTGACGTACGCGGAGCTGGCCCGTCGCTCGGGGGCGCTGGCCGCGCAGCTACGGTCGATGGGCGTACGGCCCGGGGACGTGGTGTCGCTGGCGTTGGACCGCAGCATGTGGACCCTCGTCGCCACCCTGGCGGTGCTGCGCGCCGGGGCGGCGTACACGCCGATGGACGTGTCCTGGCCGGCGGACCGGATGCGGATGCTGCTGGCCGACCACGGCGCTCGGGTCGTCCTCACCGTCGGCGAGGTCGCCCCGCGTGTCCCCAGACCTGACGGCGTACGGGTCGTCGCCCTCGATGTCGACTGGCCCACCCTTGCGGCGGCCGAGGCGGCCGACCTGCCGGTGGTGGCCCCGTCCCGGCCGGCGTTCGTGATCTACACGTCCGGCTCGACCGGGACACCGAAGGGTGTCGTGCTGACCCACGAGCACCTGACGAACTTCGTCACCTGGATGCGGGAGGAGTGCGCGGTCGGCCCGGACAGCCGCATGCTCCATTCCTGCTCCCCCGTCTTCGACGTGGCCCTCGGCGAGATCTACACCGCGCTGACCTCCGGCGCCCGCGTCGTCGTCAGCTCCCGCGACGACCTGCTCGACGCCCGCCGGTTGACGGAGCTGATCGCCAAGGAGCAGGCCACCCACGCGTTCTGCCCACCCACGAACCTCGCCGCCGTCGATCCCGCCGACTGCCCCAGCCTGACGTGCGTGACCCTCGCCGGGGAACCCATTCCGCCCCGCATGGCGCAACGCTGGACGGCCGCCGGTGCCCGCCTGATCAACGCGTACGGGCCCGCGGAGGCCTCCGTCGCCTGCACCTGGTTCGACGCGTCCAAGGGCTGGCCCGGCGCGTACGTGCCCATCGGCCGACCCATGCCCAACCGGCAGATCCGCGTCGTCGACGCCAATCTCGACCTCGTCCCCATGGGCGTCCCCGGCGAGATCCTCATCACCGGCGCCGGCGTCGCCGACGGTTACCTCAACCGCCCCGAACTGACCGCCCAGCGGTTCGTCACCGACCCGTACGGCGGCGGGACCGCCTACCGCACCGGCGACCTCGGCCGGTGGAACGCCGCCGGAGCGCTGGAGATCCTCGGCCGGATGGACCACCAGGTCAAGGTCAACGGCATCCGCATCGAACTCGGTGAGATCGAAGCGACTCTCGAACAACACCCGGACGTCGGCACCGCCGTCGTCACCCGTCGCGAGGACCAGGGCACCGCCCGGCTCGTCGGCTACGTCACCGGGCGCGACGGCCGCGTCCCCGTCACCGCCGACCTGCGGGCACACGCCGCCGCCGTGCTCCCGCCCTACATGGTTCCCGCCGTGATCATGGTCCTGGACCGGTTCCCCACCGGCGGCACCGGCAAGATCGACCGACGGGCGCTACCAGAGCCGGGCTCGCGCCGTCCCGATCTCGACGTGCCATACACCGAACCGGCCACCGACTCCGAACGCCTCGTCGCGGGGATCTTCGCGACGGTGCTCGGGCTGGACCGGGTCGGGGCACTCGACGGGTTCTTCCACCTCGGCGGCACCTCCCTGCAGTCCGCCGCCGTCGCTGTCGCCCTCGACGAGGCCGCCGACGTCGCCGTGCCCGTCTCGCAGATCCACCGCACCCCCACACCGCAGGGGCTGGCCCGCTGGCTCGCCACCGCCCCCCGCCGCCCCGGGGCCGAGCCGGCGCCGTCCGTCACCGGCCGTCCCGGCCCGTCGAAGCCCGTCCCGCTGACCCCGTCCGTCGCGAAGTGCGTCGTGCTCCCCTTCGAACTGGTCTGCCCGACCACCTGGTGGATCGAGGGTGAACTGGACCTACGGGCCCTGATGGCCGCCCTCGGCGACCTACACCACCGCCACCAGGCCCTGCACGCCCGCTACCGGCGCACCGACCCACCAACAGCAATCATCCCACCCAACCCCGGCATGCCCCAGCTACGGCTACTCGCCGACGCCGCCACCGAACACGACGCCCTCGACCAACTCGCCGAAGCAGTACAGCAACCACTCGACTACACCCAGGGCCGCAACTGGCGCGCCGCCCTGATCCGAAACAAAACCACCAACCGAATCCTGTTCGGCATCGGCATCCACCACATCGCCTTCGACGGCTGGTCATACGGACTACTCGTACGAGACCTCAGCCACGCCTACACCGCACGACAAGCCGGCCACACACCCACCTGGAAACACCCCGCACCCACACTGCACCAGTCCTACGACGAATACACCCGCCTACGCGACGCCGCCGACCTGCAAACCCAACGAACCTACTGGCGCGAACAACTACGCGACCTGCCCCGCCAAGGCAAGGGCCGGCCGCAGGAGATCCTGGAACAGACCCCGACCTGGGGCCCCAAGACCGGGCACATCGTCGCCGTCCCGCCCGAGCTGGTGCGGCGCTGGGACCGAGCCGCCGTCGAACACCGCTTCAGCCGTTCCACCTACTTCGCCGCCGCCTACGCCTCGGCGCTACGCGCCATCCACGGGCAGGACGACATCGCCCTGCTGATGATCGTCGCCCAGCGCGGCAGCCGCGTCCTCGACTCCGCCTTCACGAGCAGGATCAGCAGCAACTGTCTCCGGGTCCGGTTCGACGGCCCGGAGAAACACCTGATGCGGGGCCTCCAGCAGGCCGCGGACGAACTGATGGCCGCCCAGGACGTCTCCTTCCTGGAGATGGTCACCGACGACCCGGTCCTCGACCTGCCCCGCGAGGTGATCAACAGCCTGCCCTCGTTCGCCTACCAGGACAACCTCGTCCTCCCGCTGGACCTGCCCGGCTGCCGGACCGAGGAGGTCGTCGAACCGTACGCCCGGGAGTGGTCCGGTGCCTGCGTCGCCGAGGTGCTGCCCGGCGACGAGAGTGTCCTCCTGCGGGTCACCATCCGTACCGATCTGGTCCCGGCCCCCGTCGCCGAGATCCTGGCCACCGGCATGCTGCGCTTCCTGGAAGCCGGCCCCGAGGCGGTCAGCGACACCCGCTGACCGCCGCTTGCCGGCAGGCTCGGCGGCAGCGCGCCGTGCGGCCCGCGCGAGCAGCCCGGCGCGCTCCGGTCCGGGTCAGTGGACGAGGGCCGCCGGGCAGTGCGCGAGCAACTCCGCCGGGGCGTGCACGACCAGGTCGGGGCCGGCGGCGAGCAGCGCCGCGATGTCCCCGCCGTGCCACGTCGTGGCGACGGCCGTCGCCCCGGCGTCCCGGCCGCTGAGCAGGTCGATCACCGCGTCGCCCACCATCATGGCCTCGTGCGGCGGCACGTCGAGGTTGCCCAGTGCCTGGAGCACGATGTCCGGGGCAGGCTTGGGACGGGCCACCTCGTCGGAGCCGATCACCTGGCCGAAGAGGCCCAGCACGCCGAGTTGGTCGAGCAGGGAGCGGGCCCGCGGGCCGGCCTTGCCGGTGGCGATCCCCATTCGGATGCCACGCGAGTGCAGGGTCTCCAGGGTCTCCCGGACGCCGGGGAAGAGCGGCACGAGGTGGGCCATCCGGTAACTCTCGCGGACGAACGGCTCCTCCATCTCCAGGGGCAGCCCCATCAGGCGCATGATGTCCGGGAAGTACCGGCCCATGTGCCGGTTGTACTCCTCGAACGGTGCCGGCCCGTCGCCCACCACCTCGGCGTACGCGATGCTGAACGCCTCACGCATGACGGCCGAACTGTCGACGATGACGCCGTCGAGGTCGAACACGACCGCGCGGATCGGGCCGCGCGCCGGCGACGGCGGGGTCACCTCGACTGTGGACGATGGACGGCTCATGGCTGCTCCCGGAAGGGGTTGGGGCCGAGGGTGGTTCTCACCCGGCGCGATGGCCCACCAGTGCGTGCTGGCGCTCCGGCCGGGTGGGCCGGGCGCACTGGTAGATCCGTTCGATGATGTCGATGGTCCGGCGGGCCTCGGCGACGGCCGCGCCCCGGGCGGCCGGGTCGGCGAGCAGCCCGGGCAGGGCGTCGAGCTGGTGGTCGTACTCCGCGCCGATCGGCTCCCCGGGCAGCGGCAGCCGCGCGGTCCGGCCGTCGCGGGTACGCGTCAGCACCGGCGTGGGCTCCCGGTTGGGACTGAAGCCGAACGTGCAGCGCAGCGTCGCCGACCCCGCGGCGCCGTGCACGGTGACGGTGGTGCGGTCCAGCGACTCGTGCGAGGCCCAGCAGGCGTGCAGGGCGACGGAGGCGCCGGTGTCGGTGAGCAGGAACCCACGGGCGGTGTCCTCGACGTCGCCGGGAACGTGGCCTGCGGTGTCGGCCCCGCCGCGCCAGGCGGCGTGGGCGGCGCTGTCGTTGACGAAGTCGTCCGAGACGCTGCCGATCGCGTGAGTGACCCGGGCCGGGCCGAGCAGCGGCAGCACCGTGTCGAGCAGGTGCCAGCCGAGGTCCACCAGCGCGCCCCCGCCGGACTGGTCGCGGCGGGTGAACCAGCCGCCCGCGTCGGGCACCCCTCGGGCGCGAACCCAGGCCACATCGACGTGCCGGATCGGGCCCAGCCCGCCGGCCACGTCGGCCAGCGCCCGGATGTCGGCCCGGTAACGGGCGGCGCTGCCGGCCAGCAGCACCGCGCCGCCGTCGCGCTCCGCGTCGGCCAGGATGCCCGCCTCGGCGGAGGTCAGGCAGACCGGCTTCTCCAGGAACACCGGTACGCCCCGGCGCAGCAGCCGGACGGCGACGACCGCGTGCAGGTGGTTCGGTACGGCGACCACCGCCAGGTCGACCGTTCCGGCGGGCAGGTCCTCGACGTCGGCGTACGCGGACGCGACGGCGTGGGTGTCGCGGGCCTGATCGCGCACCACGGGCTGCGGGTCGACCACGGCGACCACCTCGAAGCCGGGGTGTGCGGCGAGCCGGGGCAGCCAGATCTCCCGCCCGGCCCAGCCGAGGCCGACCACCGCGACCCGCACCGGCCGGCCGGCCGCGGCCGGGGGCCGGGCCGTCATCCGGCGAGGACGTCGGCGAGCACGGCGGCGATCTCGTGCATCTGCTGCTCCGTGCCGAGCAGGGTGCGGTGGTGCAGCCAGACGCAGTCGGAGTGGATCTGCTCGGTGTTGGGGCAGCGGGCCGCGATCGCCTCTACCGACTCGTCGGACGCGCCGGCCATCCAGAAGCCCTCGCACCGGTAGATCGCCCGGAACGCCACGAACGCCGGGACGCCCCGGGCGATGAGCGCGTCCACCACGGCACGGCGGCGCTCGATGCCGATCCCGGGGATACGGAACATCGCCATGTAGTGCGGGTTGCGGTCGGTGCGGGGGTCGGTCGCCTGCGGGACGACGCCCGGGATCTCGGCGAGCAGGCTCGACAGCAGCGGCCAGCGCTGCTCGCGCAGCGCGATCTGCTCGTCGAGGCGGGTCAGCTGGGCGCGTAGCACAGCGGCGGTGAACTCGCTCATCCGGTAGTTCGAGCCGGTGGTGCTGTGCAGGTATTCGCGGTCGGTGCGGGGCCGGCCGCAGCTGTGCACGAGGAATGCCCGCTCGCGCAGTTCCTCGTCGGGGAAGACGACCGCTCCGCCCTCGCCGGCGGTCATGAGCTTGCCGTTCTGGAAGCTGAAGGCGGCCACCGAGCCGAGCGCGCCGGCCCGTCGGCCCCGCCACTGCGCGCCGTGGGCGTGTGCCGCGTCCTGCAGCAGAGCCACCCCGGCGTCGGCGGCGAGCTTGTCGAGCGCGTCCATGTCGGCGAACTGCCCGGCCATGTGCACCGGCATGATCACCTTGGTACGGGGGGTGATCGCGGCCTCGACGGCGGCGGGGTCGACGCAGTAGGTGTCCAGGTCGACGTCGACCGGCACGGCGACCGCGCCGAGACGCTGCGCGGCCAGCGAGGACGAGATGAACGTGAAGGCCGGGACGATCACCTCCGTCCCGGGGCCGACGCCGAGCACCTCCAGCGCGACTTCCAGCGCGTGGGTGCCGTTGGTGACGGCGAGCGCGTGAGGGCTGCCGTGGTAGTCACCGAACTCCCGCTCGAAGGAGTCGACCTCACTGCCGCCCATCCGCCACCACTGACCCTGTTCGAGGGCGCGGATCAGTCCGGTTCGCTCCTCGTCGCCGTACTGCGGCCACTCGGGGAACTCGGACACCGTCGAGGGCTGACCACTCATGACTTCCCACTTCCCAACTCGGGCAGACCAGGGGCTTCGACTGACCATCGGGCGGGACGACCCGAGACCGCCGGTACGCGGTCCGGGCACAGCGGAGCACCGGATGGCCGCGCGGTACGTGACGCCTCCGTCCGGAGCCGGCGGCGTCGCTCAGCAGGGAGGACGGTAACCGACGCGGATACGCGGTCACCGCCCCTAACAGCCCCTAGCCACCCCTTAGTCCACCCGCGCCTCGGGCGCCGCCGGTTCGCCGGGAGCCGTTGGCGTAGTAAGACTGCGGTGACCAGTCATCAGGCTCTGCGGGACCAGGGCCGTGCCCCACGAGGTGAAGCGTGTCGGACGTACTGCTGCTGAACGGCCCGAACCTGGGCATTCTCGGCCGGCGGGAACCGGAGATCTACGGCACCGACACCCTGGACGACATCCAACGCGCCGTCGGCGAGGAGGTCGCCACCCGGGGCTGGGGTGTGGTCGCCGAGCAGCACGACTGCGAGGGTGCGCTGATCCGCACGATCCAGAACAGCTACGACACGGTGGGCGCGATCGTCAACCCGGGCGCCCTGATGATCGCGGGCTGGAGCCTGCGCGACGCGCTGGCCAACTACCCCCGGCCCTTCGTCGAGGTGCATCTGTCCAACGTGTGGGCGCGGGAGAGCTTCCGGCACGACTCGGTGATCGCCCCGCTGGCCAGCGGGGTGATCGTCGGGCTCGGAGCGCTGGGCTACCGGCTGGCCGCGCGCGCCCTCACCGCGACCGTCCGATGACGACCGGGCACCCCGCCGTCCAGTGCCGTGGGCGCCGGCGTGCCGGCAGCGCGGTCGTCCGCACGTCCCGACTCTTCCCGAAGGACCTCACGTGGAGATCTCCGTCCTCGTCCTGACCCTCGTCCTCGCCGCCGTGTTCGTGGGCACCGCCGTGCCGAAGCTCACCGGGCAGGCACAGATGCGCGAGCGGATGGACCACCTCGGCGTCTCGCCGGGGCTGACACGCGCGCTGGGGGTGCTGGAACTCGCCGCGGTCGCCGGGCTGCTGCTCGGCCTGCTCTGGCCGCCCCTGGGCATCGCCGCGGCGATCGGTCTCGCCCTGCAGATGGCGGGCGCGGTCGTCTACCACTCCCGGGCCAAGGACCCGGCCGCGACGATCCTGACGCCGGTGATCTTTGCCGTGGCCGCCCTCGCGCTCGTCTACCTGCACGTGCGGCTGGGCTGAGGCCGGCCGTGTCCGGTCCGCAGCGCCACGGCGGCGTCCTCGGCATCGACGTCGGCGGCACCAAGGTCGCGTTGCGCGCGGAGGCGCCCGGGCAGCCGGCGTACGACCGCACCTTCCGCTGGCCCCGGACTGCCGACCCGGCCGCCGACCTGACGGTGCTGGCCGTCGAGGTGGACCGGCTGCGCGACCGGTGGGGACCGGTGGACGCGGTCGGGGTGGCCATGCCGGCGACCACTGACACCGGTGGCACCGTCACCACCTGGCCTGGGCGCCCCGGCTGGGTGGGCCTCGACCTCACCGGCGCGCTGCGCCGCCTCTTTCCCGACGCGGCAACCGCCGTCGCCGACGATGGTGATCTCGCCGCCCTTGCAGAGGCGCGCTGCGCCGGCGCGGACGACGTGGTCTACCTGGGCGTCGGCACCGGGATCGGCGGTGGCGTCGTACTGGCCGGCCGGCCGGTGCCGGGCCGGTCCTCCGCCGAGATCGGTCACGTGGTCGTCGCTCTCGATGGTGAGCGCTGCGACTGCGACCGGCATGGCTGCCTCCAGTCCATCGCGTCCGGCCCCGCCACCCTGCGCCGTGCTGCCGCCCGCCGGGGCGGCGAGGTGGGCTTCGATGACCTGCGGGCCGGACTCGACGGGCGCGAGCCCTGGGCGGTGGCGGCGGTCGAGGAGAGCTGCCGGGCGCTGGCGGCGGCGGTGGTGAGCCTCGGCGAGATCCTCGATCCGGCGCTGGCGATCGTGGGCGGCGGGTTCGCCGCCGGCCTGCCCGGCTTCGTGCCGCTCGTCGCGGAACGGGCACGCCGCGCCGGCCGGCCCGGCCGTCCGGCGCCACCGGTGCGTCCCGCCGCCCTCGGCGGGCTGTCGTCCCTGCACGGCGCGGTGGAGCTGGCTCGTGACCTGACCGGCACGCCGGCTCCCGCGCGCCCCACCCCCATCGCGTAGAGGAGAGCAGCATGGTCAGGATCGGTGTCATCGTCGGCAGCACGCGACCCGGCCGCAAGGCCGACGCCGTGGCCCGCTGGGTGCGCGACGTCGCCGCCAAGCGGGGCGACGCCACTGTCGAGCTGGTCGACATCGCCGACTACGCCCTGCCACACTTCGACGAGGTGCTGCCACCGTCGATGGCGCCGTCGCGACGCCCCGCCGTACGCCGCTGGGCGACGACCGTGGCCGGGTTCGACGGCTTCGTCTTCGTCACGCCGGAGTACAACCACTCCATCCCGGGCGCACTGAAGGATTCCCTCGACTTCCTCTACCAGGAGTGGCAGCACGCCGCCGCCGGCCTCGTCAGCTACGGCGTGCACGGCGGCACCCGGGCGGCGGAGCACCTGCGGCTGGTGCTCGGGCAGCTCGGCGTCGCCGACGTCCGCTCCCAGGTCGCGCTCTCTCTGACGACCGACTTCGTCAACTTCCGCGACTTCCGGCCGGCCGCGCACCACGAGCAGGCCCTCGGCACCATGCTCGACGAGGTGGTCGCCTGGGCCGGCACACTGCGGACGCTGCGCCGGGCCTGACGCCGCTGCGGCTGCGCGGGCCGGCGACCGTGGTCGGGCACCGGCATCGACCCGCTGGCACGGCACGGCGGGAAACGAGTTCGCGCCGGCCACGGCGGAGGACGAAGGGACACCCTGGAGGGACGCCCGCCGTCGTAGGCCGGGCCGGCCCGCGCAGTGCGGCGACCGCCACCGCGAGGACCACCGGCGGTGGTGGCTCCCACCCATGATCGGCTGTCCTCTGTCGTCGCTGCGGCATGACACGATGGCCGTGCCCTGCGCCGCCGGTGGCCGGGCACGACACTGATGGAGTCGGGATGTCAGAACTGGCCGGCACGCCGGTGCCAGGATTGGCGAAGCTGTGGACGCACGACCCGGTCACCGCCGGCCGGTATCGGCTGCTCGGCCGGCTGGGCGCGGGTGGGCAGGGGGTCGTCTACCTCGGTGAGGACGACGCTGGTGACCGCGTCGCGGTCAAGATGGTCAACGTCGACCTGACTGATCCACGGGCGCGGTCGCAGTTCGTGAAGGAGATCGCCGCCGCGCGCCGGGTCGCTCCGTTCTGCACCGCGCAGGTGCTCTTCGCCGAGGTCGACGGCGAGCGTCCCTACGTGGTCAGTGAGTTCATCGAAGGCCCGACCCTGCACCGGCACGTCCGCGAACGCGGCCCGGTGACCGGTAACGCCCTGCACCGGCTCGCGGTCGGCACTGTCACCGCGCTCGCCGCGATCCACAGTGCCGGCGTGGTGCACTGCGATCTGAAGCCGGACAACGTGGTGCTGGGCAGGGACGGCCCTAGGGTGATCGACTTCGGCATCGCTCGCGCGCTGGGCGTGACCGAGACGGCGTCCAGCCGGGTCATGGGGACCACCGCGTACATGGCACCCGAGCGGTTCCGCAACGACGCGGTCGGTCCGCCCTGCGACGTCTTCGCCTGGGCGGCCACGATCGCGTTCGCTGCCGGTGGCCGGCCACCCTTCGGCGATGATTCGCTCTTCGCCGTGATGCACCGGGTGCTGCACGATCCGCCCGACCTGCCGGCGTTGCCTCCGGTGCTGGACGAGCTGATCCGGGAGTGCCTGGCGAAGGATCCGGCGGATCGGCCGGGTGCCGAGCAGGTGCTGGTGCGGCTGCTGCGGCAGGACGCCACGGCCACCGTGCCGCTACGTCGGGAGAGCCTGCTCGAGGTCGGCAACGAGACCGCGGGCACGCCGACGCCGAACCATCCCCTTCCCCGGATCACGCCGACGGCACCGCAGCCGCGCCCGACGCAGCCACAGCCACAGCCACAGCCGACGGTGCCGACCCAGGCCCGGCCGACGCAGCCGGCACACCCACGGATGACGACCCAGCCGGCGTACCTGCCGGCGACGGAGCCCGGCGTCGGCGCCGGGTCCGGCGGCGCGTTGCGGCGACTGCGTCGTGAGGCCCTCGACGCCTGGGGCATCTCGACAGCGCTCTTCCTCGGCTCGGCCGGCGCCGCCGCCGGCTACGTCGCGTCGAGCGCGATCGGCCCGGCCGCCGCAGTCGGGGCGGTCGCCTTCGTCGTGGTCTACCTGGTCCGGCTGCTGGTCGCTACGGCGGTCGGGGGACGGTCCGACCGCCCGTGACGCCGCGGCAGGGGTCCGGGTCGCCGGCTGGCGCCGGATCGATAGGTTGACGGCCACCAGCCGCCCGCCGAGGAGGACGCCCCGATGACCCCATCCGTTACCCGCACGCGGCAGTGGTTGCCCTACACCGCCGCCGTCACCGCCGGGCTGGTGGTCATCGCCGGGGCGTTCGTGTTCGTCCAGCAGCGCGATGCGGGCAGCGAGGTGCCCCGCACCGACTGCGCCACCACCCTCCAGGTCAACTCGTCGACGGAGAAGGCGGCGCTGCTGGTCGACCTGGCCGAGCGCTACAACCGCAGCAGCCGGTCGATCGACGGCGGTGGCTGCGCCCAGGTGCACGTCAGCGCGCTCAACTCGGGCCAGGCCGCCGAGGCGCTGGCCACCGGCTGGACCCACACCGGCCTGCCGCGACCACAGGTCTGGCTGCCGACGTCGAGCCTGTGGACCGGCCAGCTCCGGCTGCTCGACCAAGCCGCCGGGCGAGCACCGCAGACCCCGGACCGCTACCCGTCGATCGCCAACAGCCCACTGGTGATCGCGATGCCGCAGCCCAAGGCCGAACTGATACGCCGGCGCGGGCCGCTGGGCTGGGGGGAGATCCTGGGCCTGTCCGGGCGGGACGGATGGGCGGGCTTCGGCAAGCCGGAGTGGGGCCGCTTCACCTTCGGCAAGGACAACCCCAACCTGTCCACCTCCGGGCTGGCGGCGACCATCGCCACCTACTACGCGGCGGTGCAACGGTCCAGCGACCTGACCCGGTCCGACCTTGCCGACCCCGCGGTCACCCAGTTCGTCCGCCGGATCGAGGCCAATGTGTCGCACTACAGCGACGATTCGGTGGACCTGCTGCGCAGCCTCGCCGAGGCGGACCTGGCGGGCGGCGCGGGCAGTACTGACGACATGAGCGCCATCGTCCTCCAGGAGGAACTCGTGGACCTCTACAACACGGGTGCGCTGAGCCCTCGGCAGGACGGGCAGGAGCGGGGCCGCAGGCCGAACGTCCCGCTGGTCGCCGTCCACCCCAAGGAGGGCACGTTCAACCTGGACCACCCGTTCGTGGTGCTGCCCTCCGCCGACGAGCGGCAGCGGGCGGCGGCGACCGACTTCCTGGCCTTCCTGACCGAGGACGCCCAGCAGGAGAGCTTCGCCCGCCTCGGCTTCCGGGACCACGAGCGCCGAGCCTCGGCGGAGCTGCTCGCCAACGTCGGCGCCGAGCCCACCGGTGGGCTGAGCTACTTCGAGCCCCCGGACCCGCAGGTGGTCGGCGCGATGCTGGACGGCTGGCGGACGCTCCGCAAGAAGGCCAACATCCTGATAGCCCTGGACACGTCCGGGTCCATGCAGGCGATGGTCGGCACCCGCACCCGCTTCCAGGTCGCCTCAGCAGCGGCGGGCAAGGGCCTCGCGCTGCTCAACACCGAGGACCGGGTGGGTCTCTGGTCGTTCTCCTCGGAGACCCGGAAGCGGCCGAAGAGCCCCTACCGGGAGGAGATCCCTCTCGGCGAGTTCGACCAGAAGCGGATCAACAGCAAGATCGCCGGCCTGCACGTCGACGGCGGCACCGCGCTCTACGCGACGGTCCGGGCCGCGCACCGAGAGCTGCTCGACCGGTACGACCCACAGCGGATCAACGCGATCGTCGTGCTGACCGACGGCAAGAACGAGTACCGGCAGGACAACGACCTGGCCGGCCTGCTCGCCGAGGTCGCCCTCGACCCGCGGCGTCCGGTGAAGGTGTTCTGCATCGCCTTCGACCGGGAGTCGGACTTCGCCACCCTGGACAGGATCGCCAAGGCATCATCGGGCAAGGCCTTCGACGCGACCGATCCGGCCAAGATCGACGAAGCGTTCGTGAAGCTGGTCAGCAGCTTCTGACGCCGACGCGCCCCGCTCGCCACGAGCCCGCGGCGCGACCGACGGTCTCCGCAGCCCCGCCGGTGAACAGCGCCGGCCGGAGTAGGGAGCACCCCGACACCGGTCCGGTCCGCCGACGCCCTAACCTCGGCGTACAACGAGTGCCGGGCCTCCGGGATGACCAGCAGGTCGCCCTCCCCACCGGTCCACGGCTGATCCGGCGCGACCAGCCGGACCCGCCCCCGCAGTACCTGGAGCGTCGCCTCATCGATCAGGCTCCCGGTGCGACGACCAACCGCTCCGCGGCGACCTGCGCCGCGTCGGTGCGTACGACGCCGGCGAACTCGCGGGCGCGGGCGGCCACCTCCGGCCGCAGCGCGGCGCCCAGAGCCTCGGTCAGCGACTCGACGGTCGGCACGGAGCCGGGGTGTGCGGCGCCGATGCCGAGCGCGGACACCCGGCGCGCGAAGTAGTGCTGGTCGTACACCTGCGGTACGACGACCTGCGGCGTCCCGGCCCGCGCGGCCGTGGTCGTGGTGCCCGCGCCGCCATGGTGGACCACCACGGCCACCTCCCGGAACAGGTCCTGCTGGTTCACTTCGCCGACCACCAGGCAGTCGGGGGACCGGTCGACCGGCGAGAGCGGCGCCCAGCCCCGGGAGACGACCAGCCGGCAACCGACCGCGCGCACGGCCCGCACGGCCGTCTCCAGCAGACCCGGGGGTGCGGCGACGCTGCCGAATCCGACGTAGACGCACGGCCCGCCGGCGTCCAGGAAGGCCGTCAGCTCGGCGGGCAGGGCCCGCTTGTCGGGCAGGAGCCAGGCGCCCGGTTGGTAGACGGCCGGATCGGCGACGTCCGGCCAGGGTGCCAGGGTCGGGTCGGTGGCCAGCCACGGCCGGTCGGTGTGGATGTGGTCGCTGACGTCGTCGACCGTGCCCAACCCCACCGCCGACCGCAGCGCGTTGAGGGGCGCGGCGAAGGTGTCGTTGACGTGCCGCAGGTTGGCGGCCCACAGGTCGCTGTTGTCGGCCGACGCGGGCGCCGGGACCTCCCCGAACACCGGCAGCGGCAGCGGGGGGTGGTGGGGTGAGGGAAGGGCCGCCGGGCAGAGCGCCGCGAAGACGTACGGGATGCCGCGCTTCTCCGCCACGGTGCGGGCGGCGATCTGGAGGCCCGTCGACGCGACGAGGACGTCACAGTCCCGGGCTGCGGCCGACAGCACCTCGAACTGGATGCCGATGGAGGACTCGGCGAGCTTGCGTACCTGCGCGGGCGAGGGTTTTGGCACGGCGGCCCGCGACCTGGGCGCCGCCGACCTGCGCCAGGGCGGGCCGACGGGCACGAAGGGAATCCTGAAGCTGGCCACCCAGCGGGCGAAGTCGGGCGGGGCGCAGAGGCGGACCTGGTGGCCGAGGGCCGTCAACCGCGACGCGAGCGCCACCAGTGGTTGGACATCGCCGCGCGACCCGAGAGTCGACAGCAGTACGCGCATGATACTCGCCTTTCCGTCTTTTGCCCCGGATCCGGGCGCGGCTGGGCCAGGCCCGACAGCGTTGTCGGGCCTGGCCGCACCGTCGATCTGCTATCCCCGCGTCGTGGAGCGCCCCGGCACCAGGGCAGCGGGTCGCGCTCTGGTGCCGGTCTGAGCGGGTACCCGGCGCGCGCCGGGCGCGGGTCGGAGGGGCCGCAGGATCAGTACGTGGCCGAGCCCCTCGACCGCGCGCAGCTCGGCCGCGCAGGCCGCGGCCTGCGCCTGGCGCAGGTAGTCCAGCGTCTGCGGGTCGGCGGCGCACATCCCCGGCGTCGAGTCGGCGGTGGCGACCAGGTGGACCTCGCCGGCCAGCAGCAGCGAGGCCGAGATGAACTGGCAGAGTTCCGGCCACAGCAGGTACCGCCAGAAGTCCACGCTGATCACCGCGTCCAGGCTGCCCGGCGGCATGGGCGGGGCGACGCCGAGCAGGTGGAAGTTGGTCCGCCCGATGGGTGCGGCGTAGTCGTAGGTCAACGCCGAGGTGGGCAACCCGGAATCGGCGCGGCCGGTGCCGATCCAGAGCGTGCGGTGCCCCCGCACCTGGCCGGCGAGGCGCGCGGCGGCGGGCCCGATGGCGCAGGCCGACCGCTCGACGCACTCGTTGATGAGCGCGCGATAGTGCAGGATGCGCCGGATCGCCTCGTACCCCATGACGGCGGTAAGGAACTCCCACTCCAGGCACGGATAGAGCCGGGCCGCCTGCTGGAAGTTGGCCTTCATCTCCATCCAGTTGCGGGTGATGTTCTTGTGGTGCGGCAGGTGGACGACCCGGGCGTCGTCGTCGTAGCCGAAGTTGACGCCGTCGGGGAGGCTGCGGTCGACGCGGTAGAACAACTCGACGTCCTCCACGCCGTAGCTCAGACCGAACGCCTCGCGGTAACCACCGACCTGCGCGAAGTGAGCGCTGGTCAGCGAGATGTTGTGCGTGTAGGCGATGACCCAGCCGGCCCGGAGCCACTCGCCCCCGTCGTCGGGAAGCCCCGTGGCGAACCGCAGGTCGCCGCCGTGCGGGAAGGCGCGTGCGACCGCGTGCGACTCCCCGGCCAGCACTGCCGGCAGGTCAGCGAGGCCGATCTCGTCCCGCCGGCCGATCAGCACCGCCGCGTTGCCGGGCACGCTGTGCCAGGCGAGGTGCCGCTCCAGCAGGTCGGGCACCGCCCACGAGTCGGCGTCGAGGAAGACCAGCAGAGGTGCGCAGGCACGGCGCGCCCCCTCGTTGCGGGCGACGGAGCGGCCCTTGCGCTCGGCGAGTTCCAGCACTCGCAGGCGGAGACCGGCACCCTCGGCGAGCGCCTCGGCGTACCCGTCGGACGAGCCACCGTCCCGGACCACGATCACCTCGAAGCGTTCCGGCGGCAGCGTCTGCCGGGTCAGCGCCCTGAGGGTCAGCGCGAGGCACTGCGGATCCTGGTAGGTCGGCATCACCACGCTCAGCGCCGGAGGGTTGGTGGGCAGCGACATGGCGATCCTCTCCGTCAGACGATCTTGCCGTCGGGGGGCGGCGACATCGTCAGACGATAACGCTCCGCGACGACATCCTTACGCATCAATAGGGGTCTATAGGGGTGCACTGTCCCGACATGACAGTCGCCGCCTGACCGGAACCTACCCACGCGCAGGAGCAGCAGCCGCGATAGGAAGCAGAGGGTTAGGTCGTGTTTCGTAGGGCGCGGAGCCATTGGTTGATGGCGGCGATGGTGAGGGTGGCTTCATAGCGCACGGCGAGTTTGTCGTAGCGGGTGGC
>NZ_VISU01000031.1:0-56714 GCF_007827625.1 Micromonospora sp. CNZ297
GCTGCTGCCCACGCCGAGCGACCGCGATCGTGCAGGCCATCCTCGTCCTGCACCGCGTCGAAGCCGACCGCCACGCAGGATGAAAATGGCTCATTCATGTCGACCGTGCCGGTGTCGGCCAGCTGCAGGTAGGCGCGAGCCGCGCCGGCGGCGTGCAGGCCGGCTCCCCGGTCCCGGCGGCACCAGAGCAGATCGTGGAACCGGGCAATGGCCGCAGGCTCGGTGACCGAATCGACGACCGCCCGCCACAGTTGGATCACCGGCTCAGGAAGATCCTTGACGGCGGGCAACAGGCCATTGCCGTCGGCGTTCAGGTCGCAGCCGGGCTCCTCGTCCCCGAGGCCGAGGTGCAGGGAGTAGGTCAGCGCCCGGCACAGTTCACGCCGCAGCATCGTGACGTCGCCGAGTTCGTCGGGTGCTGGGGCGTTACAGATCTTGAATGGTCAGGTTCGTCCGATGTGGTCTGTGTGATGACGTTGGGTTGGGGTAGATCGATGGGATGAGGTATCCCGATGGAGGTGGGTTGTCCGCGCGGGGGCGGGCGAAGCGTGAGGCGGTACGGCGGCAGGCGGCCGGATGGTTCGCCCAGGACGTGTCGGTGCCGGAGGTCGCGCGCCGGCTGCGGGTGTCGCAGACCGCGGTGTACGGATGGCGCAAGCGGTGGCAGGCCGGTGGTGAGCAGGCTCTGGCCTCGAAGGGGCCTGGTGGGTCTCGGTGCCGGCTGGATGAGGCCCGGCTGCGGCGGCTGGCCGACGCCTTGGAGCAGGGCCCGGCGGCGCACGGGTTCGGCGCCGATCAGCGGTGGACCCTGGCGCGGGTGTCGGACCTGATCGCCCGGATGTTCCGCACCCGCTACACCCTGCGCGGCACGGCGAACATCATGTACCGGCTCGGCTGGTCGGTGCAGGTCCCCGCGCATCGTGCGGTCGAGCGGGACGAGGCCGCGATCACCACCTGGCGGCGGGAGACGTGGCCGGCGGGAAAACGGTAGCGGCGCAGCATCAGGCGTGGCTGGTCTTCGAAGACGAGGCCGGCCAGACGCTGCGCCCACCAAAGGCACGCACCTGGGGACGACGCGGACACACCCCTGTGGTTCCGGTCACCGGCAAAGGATCCGGGCGCGTCTCGATCGCCGGGCTGACCTGTTACCGGCCCGGACAGCGGTCCCGGTTCATCTACCGCACGATCGTGCACCGCGGCCGTAAGAACGAACGCCGCAGCTTCAGCGAACGCGACTACATCGCCCTGCTGGATGCCGCCCACCAGCAGCTCGACGGGCCGATCGTGTGCGTCTGGGACAACCTGAACACCCACGTATCCGCCGCCATGCGGCAGATGATCGACGCCCGGGACTGGCTGACCGTCATCCGGCTACCCGCCTACGCCCCGGACCTGAACCCCACCGAAGCCGTCTGGTCGCACCTCAAACGCAGCATCGGCAACCTCGCCGTCACCGGCGTCGACCACCTCCAGGCGATCATCAAGAACCGACTCAAGAGCATCCAGTACCGCACCGACCTACTCGACGGCTTCCTCGCTCACACCGGACTGACACTCGAACCCGACACAACCTGACAATTCAAGATCTGTAGCGACCGCCGCTGCAGCCGCCCAGCTGTCGGCGCCGCCACTCACCGCTTGGTCTATGGCTTCGACCGCGAACGACGTCTGGGAGGGTTCGAAAGCGTACGGCTGCGGCTCGTCGACCGGTTCGGCGTCAGCCTGCTCGGGTGGCAACGCAGTCTGCTGCTGGTCTTCCACCAAGATGTCTCGTCTCCCCTGGTCCAGGAGCTGGTCAGCTACAAGATTCGCAGATGGTGATGGCTTTTGTCACCTTCGTTACTTAACGGATTGGGATGTCGATGAGTAGTGGCACCACAGGTTCAGGGCAGCAGCATGAGGAGTCCGCAACCGCGGGACGACCTATATCTGAGATGGGGCCTTGAGACAAGTCACTGTTGCTAGCCGCCGGATTGATAACGCCTACCTGCATGGAGCGCTCGCCGCCGACTGCCTTACCACACCCGCGAGCGCCTGGTTCGGCGTATAGCGCGACCGGCGGAGGACACCTCGGCGACCCACCTCACCGCCGGGGCCTCGGGCATCGCGGATCACCTGCTCATCGAGTGGCCCACCGGAATGCCGCCGGTCGGCTCGACGGCGCTTGCCGTCATTGCTGCGGACAAACCCGGTAGATGAAGGCCACAGAGGACGTCGCCGCGCTTGGCGAGCGGCGTCCGGAGGACGTCGTCCGCCCTGGCGAGGCGTATTGGCCTCTGAGCGGTGACGGCCGGCGCGCCAGAGAGCAGGTGCAGGTGGGAAGACAAGAAGCGCGAGATCAAGAACCGATCGCTGCGTGGGCTGATGATCGGTCTCGCTCTCGTCCCCTTCATGCGCTTGATCAACTTCACCTCAAGGGCGCGGCAATTCGGTGAGGTGGCCCGTCCACTGCTTGGCGGCCGCGCCATGGAGCGTGCGGCCCGGAGTGTCCAACCCAGCGCCAATGCAACGCGCCGGATCTACACGGGTACTGCGTGCCGAGGCAACGGAGTTGCCCGAGGCGATGACCGGTCTCATGCGCCACAAGATCCCGAGCGAGCATCCCGTGTAATCGCTGTAGACCGACCGACCAGGGTCTGCTTACATAGCAATCAGGGAGGTGCGCCGTGCGGTTGAGGTGGTCGTACCAGAGCCCGCTATTGCTGGGGTTCCTCAGTGCCTTCGATCCAACCGGGCGACTGCTTCGATCTTCGCTGCCGTCGCCCGGACAGATACGGCTCGTGGTTGTCGATCATGAAGGTTGGGCGAAGCGAGTTAGTCGCAGGTCGCTCGAGGTTGCCGCAGTGGGCTTTCAGCGTCTGGCCGGCCTCGGCGTAACAGGCGCGGCTGACTTTGCCCGGGGCCCACAGATTCCTCAGCCACGTGGAGCTATGCCGCCGCAGTTGGGGGCGCAGCGCCGTGAAGCCTAGGCCGGACTCAGAACCCACTCCCTTCGATATTGCAACCGCGATGCGGGTAGCAGAGGCTCACACTCGTCTCGAACTAGTAAGGCGGGGGCAAGTATTCGGCTTTGCGGCGCTTGTGGCCACACTCATAGCAATAGTTGCGCTTGCCGCCCTAGGACAACCATGGGTCGCCGGAGTCCTTGCTGGGGTGGGTCTCGCGGGCATAGCGGCCGTGTTTGTCACCGGTCAGTACGAACCTGCGCCAGCGTACGTCCCCGAGGTCAGCCCTCCCCCGCCTCCTCTACCAGTCCCCCGCCAGGCTCCGCCTGGCGAGCCCCCCGAGCCACGAGCCGCAATCGAGTAAGTGACCGCTTCGGTCTTCTCTGGGAGGTCACGCCGGACCGCTCGCCCACATCACCGCAGGTCACTCCATCGGCTCTCTTCAGGGCCGCTAAGCACTTCGGGCGCGGTGACCAATCTGCTCCCACTTGCAAGGCAGGGCCATCTAGCAGCTCCTTACGGCCGTGACCTGCGCATACTTCCCTACCAGGGGACATAGAGTGCTGTCGACTGCTGCGCAAAACCGCGGAGCACTCTGTGTGAAGCAGGACGCCGCACCGACCTTGACCTGGGAAAACCCGAATTTGCAGGTCGCGCTGGGTGCAGTTGGATGCCGTTCAGTGCCGTTCGACGCTGTTCAACGCCGTTCCGTGCATGCGTCTCCCCCCACCCTGCTCCCCTAATCTCGGCACGAAACCGCCGGCAGCTGGTCGGCGGGCATGGCCCCCGTCGAACCGGCTGGCCCCTGTGAGCGATCAGCCTGACGAGCCAACCAAACCGACTCCACCGAACCCGCGGAACATCACTCCGGCATGCCGGGGGAAGCTCAGTTGAACCCGCAACGTGAAAGGCGGCCACCCTCGTTCCGGGGTGGTCGGCCTTTCGTTGCGCGGTGGTCCTACTCCACGGCCCAACGCGCTCCCGGCTGGTTCTCCGGCTCATACGCCACGAAGGCCGGCCGCTTGTCCTTCAGCGCCCGGAAGGTGATCCAGCCGCGCACGCACTTCCCGTCCGGCAGGTCCTTCTCCCCTGTGGGGTACTCCGGCTGTGGGAACTGGTTGTAGGTGATGTTCGACGCGCCCATCTCGGTGTCGTCGGCGTAGACGAGCTTCCACCGGTCGTTGGTGACGGTGATGCCGTCGTACTCGTCGTCGAGGTTCTTCACCGCGCAAACCTTCACGTCGGCGGCGGCCCAGGTCAGCCCCGGCTGCCCATTTGGGCGGGGGGCGCTGGCGGCGACTGGCTGCCGGAAGCCGTAGGCGGTGGCCGTCGCGATATCCGCGATGGGAGCGGACTTCCCGAACGCCAGCGCCGCGTCAGCGGGGCCGTCCTCGGCGGCCGCCGTGTCCGGCGTCGGGCTGGTCGTCGGCGCGGCCGGGGTGGTCGCGGGCGGCGTGGGGCTCGGCGGTGTGCTGGCCGGAGGCGGGGTGGGGGCCGGGTCGTCGCCGCAGCCGGCGAGGGCGAGCATCGCGGCCGCCGCGATGGCGAGGCGGCGGGTGCGGGTGGTCGTCAAGGTAGCTCCCCAGCTCCGGTGTGGATCCTCGATCGTCGCCATCATCGGCTCTTGGCCTGGGTCAGGCTCTGCCGGTATTCGAGCGCCTCGGGAATCTCTTCGTACTGCAGCAGGCTGCCTGTCAGCTCGAGCAGGTGTTCCTTGGCCTCTTGTGGCGTGGCGTAGAAGAACTCGCGTCGCTGGTTGATGAGGTTGACTCGGCGATCGGCCAGGCGGGCGTGCATCTTGGCTTCGATGCCGACGGCGTCGTCGGAGAAGAACAGGGCGTGCACGTCGAAGTTGAAAGGCACGGAGGCGTCGCTGAGTTCCTTCACCCGGTCGAGCGGGTCGAGGCGCCGGGTCATGCCGATCTTCACCATCTTCTCGCCGAACGCTCCCAGGTTCGAGATGACGTACACGTAGCCGGCGCGCACGTTGGCTGCCCGGTAGTCCACGTCCTCGATCGCGGTGTCGATCTGCGCCAGCCGCTCCTGCATCTGCGCGACACCGTCGACGTCGCCCTTGGCCTGCAGCGCGGCCAGGGCGTTGGCGTAGTGCTGACGCTCCTTGTCCAGACGAGCGCGCTCGCGTTCGATCTCCTGCTGAACCCGTCGCTCCTCCCGCAGCCGCGCCTTCTCCTCCCGCTCTCGCTCCTTCTCCTCGGCAACTTTCGCCAGGTAGTCAGCCGTGAGCTCCAACTCGCGAACCCGCAGCCGGTGGTAGGCCTCCGAGATGCGGATGTGCATCGTCTTGCCCAGCTTGGCGATGACCGCCGCTACCTTGCCCAGACGCTCCACGGCCGAGTCGAGCTTGTAGGGCTTCAGGCCCCGGACCAGGTTGTCCGCCTCCGCGTTGTAGGCCCGCAGCATCAGCTTGGAGAAGTCCCGCACCATCACCCGCCCCTCAGCCTCGGAACCGTTCACCGTCCAGCCAGTCGCGGCCAGAACCGCCCCACCATCCCGCTTGGTCATGCTCTTGATCTGCCCCTGCAGCCCAGCCAAAGCAGCCTGATAGGCGACCGCATCCGACAGAGGATGCCGATACTCGTAGACGCCGGCCTCCTGCAGCAGCGCCGTCTCCTCAGTCACCACGACCTGCTGACGGAGTTCACGCAACCGGCGATCCAGATCAGCCTTCTGCTTCTGAGCTGCCGCAGCCTGCTCCGCGATCTCGCGCCTCAACCGTTCTCGATACTGCTCCAGCTCGACCGCCGGGAGCACACCAAGACGGTTCATCTCCGTACGGAGCCGCTCCAGCTCCGCCCGCAGCTGCGTCACCTCCGCAGCCAACTCCCGCGCTTTGCCACGCGCCCCGAACAGCGGAATATCAGAGTCGTCTGCACGTGGAGTCGCGACGGACGCAGGCACGGGTGCGGCCACTTCAGGCGCGGCGGGCGGCTGCTGTGGAGCGACCGGAACCGCAGGTAGCGCTTCGGCAACCCACAGCTGCCACCCCGGCGGCGGAGGCCCCCACGCCGGATCCGGCTTCCATCCAGGACCAGGCACCCAACCCGCCGGCGGCGTCGGCCAATTCGGCGGAGCATTAAAACGGTACGCCACGGATCAATCCCCCACGTGTCACCCATGAATCGCTGACGCTAGCCCCGCAACCGCATCTCAACATCGATCACTCAGGCAACAAGTCCCGCCAACAGGACCCGCCCAGGTGCCCATCCGCTCACCCACAGTCAGGTACCCGACTCAGAAACGACGCAACGAACAGGCCCCAACCGGCGGCCCCGGGCTTCCTGCTCTCCGCGCCAGCAGCCGGGCATATTGCGTGGCGGGAGTCGGAGCGCCAGCGGAGCGACGGACGCGTGCCCAGGCTGCGGCGCGTGCGGCCTGTTCAGGGCCGCCTTGATAGACGTACAGAAAGTCCTCCCACACCGGGCGGTAGCCGGGCGGTAGCCGGGCGGTAGCCGGGTGTCCGGTCTCGGGACCTGCGCGACACCTCGTGCAGGAACTGCTCCCCGTCGCTCATCACCGCGGTGATGCCAGGACCACCCTGCCCACCAGCCAACGAGCCGAACGCCTACTCATCGACATCTGAATCCTTTGCCAGTACGACTCAAAGTCGGTCCTGCGCCTTGTCAGGGCGACGGGTCGACGTCGCCAATGCGAGTGACGAGCTGCTGTTCTGCCGCGTCCAGCCCGGTCCAGAGGTCGAACCACGCCCGGCTGCGTGCCTGCTCACCACGGTCGAGTCCGACGACCGCGACGCTGTAGACCCCCCATAGGATCTCGTGGGGTCGCGCGGGTGCATCGACCCCGAGGCGAAAGCTGCGGCCAGAGCGGCACGCGTGACGATCAGGCTGTCCGGGTCATCCGCGTCGCGTCGACCGGCGGTGAGAAAACGCGGCTCGTCCGTGATCTTCATCCACCGGACAGCCGCGCCTGGCACCTGTTCGTCGACAACCTCGGCGACCGACTCCCGGATCGTGGCAGCAGGGTCGTGCCCGAGCCACTGCAGAAAATGATCAGTGCTGAAGAGCTTGGTGAAGTCGTCCTGCGGAGGCCCGTACCTGGCGTTCGGTTGGAACTCGCCCGTGAGTTGGCCGGCGTCGTCGACCTTCCACGCACCACGGATCGCCTCTGCCGGAATATAGCCGTCCGGGTCACCGATCAGCGCCCGGTCCAGCTCTGCGACCCACCCTCCCGGCCGACGCGCCGCCTCAGCCACCAGCGCAGCCGGCGGCGTTCGCACCGGCTCCTGACCAGGCGCCGCGAATCTAACCATGATCACCAGCCTTGCACGTCAGTGGCCAGGGTAGCCACACGCAACCTAGATCATCTGTCAAGAAGGTACTGGGACCGGCGGTCGGTCCCTATCACGCAGGCCGGTGCCCGGGTTGACGCTGGACGCGCGGTGCCAAGTCCTCGGCTCTGACGCGGTTGCCGCCTCGCTTTGCACCTGGTCCCGCAGCTCCCAGACCGCTCCCAGGGGTTGCCGGACCCAGTCGGGCATGGTCCACTGTCCCGCGCGTGACACGGGGGGTGCGGTGGGATGCCTGGTACGACGCTTCTGCGCTGGCAGGCGGGTCTCTGGGTGGCGGGTTGCCTTGAGCGTCTCGCACCGTACGTGCACGCGTGCGGCACGCCACGAGCGGCGGCGTTCTATCGGGACAGCGTCGACGCGTTCTGGACGGGGCAGGGCGAGCTCGCCGCGCCCGACGCGGACCGGATCGCGGCGGTAGGCGCGAAGCTCGGAGCCCTGTGCGAGGAGTGCAGCGCCGAGGCGCAGATCTTCGGGGTTATGGTCAGGGCGGCCGAGGCTGCTCGGCAGCCCATGGCCGAACCCATGGAACAGCTTGTCACGCGGACGGTGGACCTCTGGTCGGAGCTGGGGTCCGACGACGACTCGGGAGACCGGGAGGCGCAGGCGCAGCGGGACACCCTGGCGATGACGCAGCAGCCTCCCGCGCAGGCAGCGGCCCAGATCCGGATCGTTTCCGCCCGGCTCGGCGCCGAATGGGCAGCCCGACTTGCCAACCACGGCCTGCTGAACGCCGACCCTGAGCGACCGGAGATCGTGATACCCCCACACGATCTGACCTACCAGGTCGGTGACGTGGTGACGGTGTCATGCCCGTGGACCCCAACGGTGACCACACGCGCCGGCAAGTACCACGCGGCGGTGCGCTGGCCGTGGGCCGTGCTCGATCCCGACTCGGCGTACCAGCCGAACGGCAGCTTCGCCTTCCCCGTCGACGAATCGACCGAGCCCTGGTGGCCGTACCAGCTGCGCCCGCCGGCGGCCGAACTCGACGAGAGCGACCGGTGCGCGGTAGGCATACCGCCGCCCCGGTGCTACGTGGTGCGGTCCAACCGATACGACCCGCCAATGGACGACGGCTTCCTGCCGCGACTGACAGCGAGCATCGCGCTGCTACCGGCCGGCAGCGGATACGCCGACGCGGCAGACGTGTGGCTGGAGCGTGCCGAGCCATTCGAGATGAAGCTGCTGCACCGCCCATACGGTGCGCTTCGCTCCGGTGACACCGTCGAGGACGCGGACGATCGCCTCCTGCAGTTCGTACCGCCGTTCCTGTTCTACGCCGACAATGGTCGAGTGCGGCCGGCATGGCCACTAGCTTTGGTCACCCGGGACGGGGTCACGCCACCCCCGGACGCGGTCGACGCCCTCGCCACCGCGACGGCCCTCGGCGGTCATGCCGACGAAATCGAGCGGTGGCTTACCTACAGTGAGGCGCCGTACACAGCCACGGTCGCCGAAGAACTCTTCGACGAAACCTGAGCCGTCCACGACAGCGAGCAACCGACGCCGTGCTGGTCGACGCGCACCCGACGCCCGCCTCCGGTCATCGGTTCAACGGTTCAACGGTCGGACGCCCGGGCGTTGACCGAGATCAGGTGCACTCATCTGCCGTGGGTAGCTCGGTGCCGCCCGAGGTCATTTGGCACCGGATTCAATTGGTGGGCCCGGCGGGTCGGCCTTTGCAGTTCTCCCCTTTGGGGTGGGCCGTTCGGTAGCGGCCTCAGTCAGCCAGCGGTGATCGTAGTTCAGGTGGTCCCAGCGGGACCGCAGCCACTGACGCTTGGTCGCGGTAGCAGTTCGCCAAAGGTATCGCAGCCCGTCGGCGAGTTGATCTCGTCGCTGCGGCGCGAGAAGCCCTGGAAGCTGGTGACAGAGATCGGCGATCATATTGGCGCGCTCACGACGTCGGTCGAGTGCGTCCGCCGAATGAGCATCCAGCAGTGGCGCAGTGAGGAACCGGATCTCCAGGAAGCCCAGATGGAGTAGGTCCGCCGTCGCCGCCTCCATCGCAGCCTGGGGCGGCTGATCCAACTCCATGACAACCTCCTCTGACGAGGCGAACAGGATGCCTCACGCCGTCCGCTTCTGCCGCGATTCGCGCGGTCATGCCGGTTGCAGTTGACGACCCCGCCCCCCTGGGGAGCGGGGCGCTGTCCGGCCCGCCACGTCACCGGACCTCGAACGTCGCCAGCCTCGCCCGCGGGTCCGCCGCGCCGGTCCGCCACCAGGGCACCGAGCAGCACCTCGACACCTGGATCAACCGCGCCCCACGCCGGATGCCCCGAATCCGCGGCTTCGCCGCCAGCCTGGATCACCGCAACACCCCCCGACAGCTCTCGGCGCCTGCTTCGCCGGCGAAACCGGATGGCGACGCGTGGCGGTGCCCGCGCATCATGACCGGGTGGACGCCCGACCAGCGATCGCTCTGATCGATGACCTTCGGTCATTCGTCGATGGCCGCCGCGCGGAGGTGGCCCGTACGAGCGCTGCCGGAGTCGAGCTTCTTACCCGCTACCGGGATGGTCGGCTGGACGAGCTGTGGCTGGACCACGACCTGGGCGGCGACGACACGATCTGGCCGGTGATAGAGGTCCTGGAACAGGCCGCCTTCGACGACCGCCCCTTCAACATTGGTGTGGTCGTCGTCCATTCCGCCAACCCGGGCGGTGCCGCAAGAATCGCGCTTGTCCTGAGGCGCTGGGGTTACCGGGTCCGCGTCGCGTCGGGTTGCTCAGACGTCGGCTACGACAAAGGTCCTCCGGCGAGCTGATCGATCCGGCTACGCCGTCACGTACAGTCGTTCTTCGTCCGTGGCGGATCCGGAACACTTATCGAGCCCTGGATCTCAACTACCGACACATCCAACCTGCGTGCCGGGTTACGCGAGCATGCCGGGTTACGCGGGCAGCACCGCGGTCGACGCACAGTTCGCTGGTCTCGTGATCGATCCAGTAGCTCTGCCCGGTGCCGATGAAAGTGGGCTGCCGCAGGTAGAACCAGCGATCCACCACGTTGACGAGGATCAGCCGGCCGGCAGTCACGCGCTCAACCATCCCGCGCCAACCTTTCCCGGCCATCACCCAATGATGCGTGCTCGAATTCTTCTTCGGCATAGTTGCCCATTGCCACATCATCAAGGAATGTCTCCCATAGTCCATCATGTGCACCAACCGCCCGATCGATCGTCAAGAGTTCGTTACGCAAGTTAGCAGCCACCTCCTCCCCGCTTTCCTCCGCCGTCTCGTAGGTGTAGTAAGGGAAGCTCGCAATCACAGCCTTGACGCAGGCGGAAAATGCGATCAGGTTCGAGTTAACGGGATTGACCCTTGCATCTCCAGGTACTGGAACATGGACCACCTTAAGAGAGTTGACGTCCACACAGATTCGACCAGTGAGGCCACTTTCCCCGAAGGCGAGAAAGTTTTTCGCGCTATCCAGGAATGTCGCCTCAGGCAAGGCGATGTATTCGCCACCAACACCTCGGACAGGTATCCCATACATGCCCACCACCTGCCGGACTGACTCCGGCGTGCCCTCGGGACACGCCATCGACCTCAATGCGAAGCGCGGCCATGGCAGGAGTTCTGCAGCATGCATGAGTTCCTCATTTCGCGGCTAGCCAAATAGGGATCTTATATAGTCCTTGATTCCCCGATTCGAGGTCGCCCTAATCGCAGCGGTCTCCGCTGCGGTTGCGCCGTTCCACGGGAAGGCCCATGTTACATTAACACCCGGGAGTTTGCCTTGGCACTTCGCGGCACAGGGAGCACGTTCCGTGTAGAGGTCAACAATCCTCCTGCCACCGGCCTGGTTGATCAGATCTTCCTCGGCGTGCAGCCTCGCACCCGATCGTCCGGTGATGATGGAACCGTCATCCAGACGGGCTGCACCGTAATTTCCGCCCCGCCCCCGCGCGCCGTCGGCAAGTCGCTGATTGTGCACAGCGTTAGTGAGGTCGCCGCCGTCAAACGGGTCGACCTGGTTCCCAATCTCGTTCCCACAGTTGTGGACAAGAACCGGATTGTCGCCGGCTACCACATAGTACGTATGAAGGGTAGCTACGGTGAGGTCGTGCATTGTGGCTCGGCCGGTGAAGTTCTGCACCCTCGCCACGGAGGCGGCTTCACCGGAGGGAGTGAGGAGGAGTTCAGTAGGTTGCAGGTCCTGCGCTTCAACCCACTTGCTGCGGGTCTTGCTCCAGAATGGATGGTTCTGGGTGGTCTGAATGGTGGAAAACTTGCCATCCTCGGCACGTACACTGAGCTCGGTTAGTGCCGTATCGGAGTTGACATGAGTTTTCTCAACCGACTCGGAACTGCTCTCTCCCCTCTGCGGCTCATGGGCACGGACACGATCGCCTTTCTCGATTTCGGCGATCGGCTTCGAGGTGCCGTCGGCCATCAGGACGAGGGTTGCGGGGCCGAAGCTGTGGCCGCAGTCGTCGCTTTTGGGCGGACGCTTTCCGGCAGGTTTGACCGGTTTCTGAGCGGAGGGAGGACGACTGTTTCCCTGTGGCTTTCCGCCGTTGTTCCCTCCTCGTCCACCGCCAGAGGGTTTGGTGTTGCGCGGCGTTGTCGTCGGCGGCCTGGGCGGCTTTGTTTTGGACGTCAGGCGTTTGACCACATTCCCAATGCTCTTGAGGTGGCTAGCGAACGTCTTTCCGATAGCACTCCCGCGGACGGTCGTTTTTACTGCCGCCTTTCCACCTTTTCCGATCTTTCGGCTAGCGCCCTTTATAAGACGCACGATGCCGCTGCCGAAGCTTTTGGCGAAGCTGCTGCCGTAGGTGGCGCCTCCAGCGGCAGCACCTCCCCCTCCGCCCACGCAGTGCGAGCAAGGCACCAGCCCGTCGGGGTCAGCTTGAGTGATGGGACTGTTGTTGGCGTAGCTGTACGCGTTGAGGTGTTGGGGGTCGCTGGGGTCGATGAGGGGGTCGGTGGAGAGGAATCGTCCGGTGGAAGGGTCGTATTCGCGGGCGCCGAGGTGGGTGTAGCCGGTGGGGTCGGTGGTTCCTCCGACGAAGCCCTTGTTGTCGGGCCAAGTGTTGGGGGGTGCTCCGCGGTCTTCGCCGAAGGGCGTGAGGCGCCGGCGCGTCGGCGTGAGGGTGGTGCTGTCGATGGCGAGTTGGTTGGTGCCGTGGTGGTTGGTGGCGGTCCAGGTGAGGCCGGTATTCGTGCGGACGGCGTTGGGGTAGTAGCGGGTGCCGGTGACCTGTGCGGTGGTGTGGTCGAGACGGTATTCGCTGTCGGCTAGGTAGAGGGTTTTGTCGGTGCCGGGGTTGTCGGCGATGAGGCGGTCGCCGGCGGTGTTGTAGATGTAGGCGTGGGTGGTGGTGCCGTTGACGAGGCTGGCGAGGTGGCCCTCGGCATCGAAGGTGAACGCCTGGTCGGGTTTGCCGGTACTGACGCGGGTCTTAAGGTAGCCGCCGTTGTCGTAGGCGTAACTAGTGGAAGGTCCCCCGCCGTTGGTCGTGATGGTGCTTACGGCGTGAGGGCGGCTACTTAGAGGGGCGGGGTAGGCGTAGGTGCGGGTGGTGTCGCCGCTGGCGGCGTGGCGGGTGTCGGTGGTGCGGTTGCTGGTCTTGTCGTAGGTGTAGCTGTGCCAGTAGGAGTCAGCGCCGCCGATGATGGCTTGGCTTGGGGTGCTCTGGCAGGTGGTGGCGGTGGTGGTCCACGCTTCGGTGAGGCGTTGGAGGTAGTCGTAGCCGAAGCATTGATTGGCCACGACGGTGCCGGCGTTGGTTTCGGCGATGCTGGTGATGTTGCCGGCCGGATCGTGGGTGTATTGCTCGGTGAGTTTCTCGTCCCAGTTGCCGGGCGTGGTCTGGTTTTCGGTTTCGGCTAGCAGGGTGGTGAGTCGGCCGGTGGCGTCGTCGATGGTGGTGGTGAAGCGTGCGCGTTTGGCGCCGGAGCCGAGGACTTGTTGTTTGACGGCGCCGTGCCAGTAGTACTGGGTGCTGGCGAGGTAGGTGGCGAGTCCGGTGACGCTGGTGAGGTAGCCCTGGTCGGTGTAGGTGTTGGTGACGGTCTCGGCTGGCAGGCCGCCCTTGGCGGGCAGGTCGATGGTGGCCAGTGAGCCGTCGGCGTAATAGGTGTAGTCGGTGGTGTAGGTGCCGGCGAGGGCTCCTTGGCTGGGGGGAATGACGGTGCTTTGACCGCTGGGCTGGTACAGGTCGGTGTAGCCGGTGGCCTGTTGGGTGTAGTCGCCTGAGGTGTCGTGGCGGGTGGTCGAGGTGAGGTAGCCCTTGGCGAGGGTGTCGTAGGTCCAACTGGCGCGCAGGTTGCCGGTGGCGTTGTCGTCGCGGAGCTCAGTGGGGCGGCCGAGGGGGTCGTAGGCGCGGTAAAGGGCTTCGCCGCGGCCGTCGGTGGTGGTGGTGAGCCGGTCGGCGTCGTCGTACTTGTAGGACGAGTCGCCGGCGTCGGGGTCGCTGCTGGCGACGAGGCGGTCGAGCCGGTCGTAGGTGTGTGTCCAGGTGTTGCCGGCGGCGTCGGTGATGGAGGTGAGTCGGTCGAGGCGGTCGTAGCCGTAGCTGGTTTCGTCGAAGGCGCCGGTGGGGGTGGTGCCCTGGTATTGGCGTTTGGCAGTGGTGTTGCCTTGGGCGTCCTTGATCAGGGTGGCCGGGGTGCCGCCGGCTGGTGGGGTGATGTCGACGCGGTTGCCGTCGTAGGCGGCGAGCGTCTCCCATTTCTTGACGTTCTGCGTCCAGAGGGCGTCGATGGTGGGGCGTTCGAGGCCGTCGTAGGTGTAGCGGCGTTGGGTGCTGACGTCGGCGTCGGCGAAGGTGTACAGCGTGCCGGTGGGTCCGGAGGCGTTGTTGTAGAACGCCGATTCGGCCGCTTCGAGACCTCGGGTGTCGTAGCGGGTGTCGCTGATGACGCGTTTGCCGTCAGGGGCGGTGGTCTGGGTCTGCCGCAGGCGCAGGTGACCGTCGTAGATCTCGTAGGAGCTGATCTGGTTGCCGTTGGGGCCGAGCGTCTTGGTCTGCACGGTGGTGGGTGCGGTCTTGGTGACGCTGTAGGCGTATTCGGTGTTCGGCGTCTGCGATGTGGTGCGGCCGGGCTGCCAGATCTTGATGAGGCGTCCGAGAGGGTCGTACTGGGCTGTGGTGGTCTTGGTGTTCGCGTCGACCGATGAGGTGGGCTGACCACGCAGGTCGAGGGTGTCGGTGGTGGTGTGCCCGGCCGGGTTGGTTTCGGTTACGGCGGTCACCGGGCTGCCGGTGGCGGGTACGTAGTCGAAGCTGGTGGTGTAGTTGAGGCCGTCTTTGCTGGTCTTCACCCGGCCATGCAGGTCGTAGGTGATGGTTTCGGTGGTGGTCCAGTTCGGGGTGGTGCCGGTGTAGGAGGCCAACTCGTCGACGCGGGTTTCCAGGCCCTTGGTGGGGGCGGCGCCGAGCGTGGTGGATCCGTCGTAGTAGGTGCGTGTGCCGGCGAGGATGTTCGCGGGCGCGGGATCGGCGGTGCAGTCGGTCGTGAGCTCCTCAGCGGGCAGCTCGGTCAGCCAGAAGCCGGGCGTGACGTTACGGGCGTAGGTGTAGGTGGTGCAGGTTTCGTCGCCCGTTGCCGAGGTGTCACCGTTGTCGGTGGTGCTCAAAGGGGTGCCGTAGGTGGTGTCGAACTGGTGGAACACCTCGGATCGGCGCCAGGTGCCGGTGGCGGCGATCCACTCGTAGGTGTGGAAGACCCGCGGCTGGGCGTAGAACGCCTCGAAGGTGGTCGGCTGCGCATACGCCGGCGGCTCGACGCGTTTGGCGGTCAGGCCACGCCATGGCCCGTAGATCTGCCGCAGCAGGGGTTGCCCGCCGGGGGTGGCGTAGTCGATGCGCTCGCGCAGCATGCCGGCGTAGGCGTTGAAGTCCGTGACCGGGTAGTTGTCCGAGGCCACGACGGTGGCCGCACGCGTGTTCTCCCCGGCGTCGGTGCGGTCGCCGTACATGCCGCGGAAGTACACGTACATGGACTGGGAACGGGTCTCGGGGCTGGCGCCCTTGGTCACGGTGACGATGGGCCACCCGCGGAACTCCGACCAGCTACGTTTTTCCAGCGGTGAAGCCCAGGCGTTGTCGTTGTGGTGCCAGAGCACGTTGGTCGCCGACCCCACGATCACCGAGCCGACGGTCGCGGTGGTGGCGTACGCATATGAGGTGGTGACGTTCGGGGATCCACCGACGTTGTCCCGCTCGGTCACGTCCTTGACGCGGTACTTGTTCCACCACGACCAGCCGCCGACATTGTCCGGCGGGCTGTAGTACTGCGGAAAGCAACGCTTGGTGTTCTGGGCCGGGTCAGCGGGCAGACTCGTGACGGTGCAGTCGGAACCCTCGTAGGTCACCAAGACCTCACCGCCGGTCTCATCGCCGACAGCGGTCACCCGGTACTTGTTCGTAACAGGCACACCAGCCGCGACGTTGTAGTCCGTGCGGTTGGCATAGCGGGTGCCCCCGAACGTGACATCCGGCAGCGTGGAGGTGGCCGTGCCGTCTCCGCCGGTGCGACGGATCCGCGCCAGCCACAAGGCCGGCGAGGTCAGTGCGGGGTCTTCTCCCGTAGCGGGGAACTGGTGCAGCAACTCCCACTTGTCGACATCGACATAGCTGGAGCCGCGTCGAACCTGCGCGGTGATGAACTGCAGCCGCCGCGCGGTCCAGAACGTCGGACCGGACACGGTGCACGGAGCGGTCGAGCACCTGAGGTCCCAGGGCGTCTCCGGCCAGTTCGCGGTCGTGGGGCTCGTCTCGGTGCCGCAGGTCCCCAGGCAGCGAGGCGCGGTGGAGAACACGATCTGCATGGGTGCCGTCGTGGGCTGGGGGAAGCCCCGCGAGCCGTACTCGATCCGTGACAGCGTGGCGGCCCGGTCATAGGTAGACAGGGCGCTGGCGTTACCCGCCCGCGTGGTCCGGTTGTACTCCTTGGAGTAGAAGTACGACATGACGTTGCCGCTGGTGTCCTCGACAAGGTCGAGGTTCCACCGGTAGCCCATCCCGCACCATGAGCCGGCGAATCCGCCCGTCTTGTAGCAGGGGTCGCTGGTGTGGTTGGAGAAAACCGGCACACCCTGAACGGAGAACGTCTCCCGCCCATCGACCCAGTTCGCGCCGAACGTGTAGCGGGTGCCGTCCGGGGTGGTCAGCCGCCACCGCTCATTGCTCCAGTTGCGGGTGTCGCTGGTCCCACCCGTCAGGTATTCGATCTTGGAGCCGTCGTCGTCGGCCAGCCGCCACAGGCCGGTCGCATCGTCCCATACGAGGTCGGTGGACTTGCCGTCCAACATCAGAGTGGCGTTGTAGTCGCGCCAACACAGGTCACCGGTGGCGTTGGTGTAGGCCGGGGAGTTCGCCAGGTCGTCCTTGCACGTTCGGTAGGACCGCTCGATGTAGCCGGGGTGGTAGTCCCAGCCCTCGCCGATCCACGACGTCTGTGTGTTCTCCCCGTTGGTCTGCCCGTCGACTCGACCCGAGGAGTAGCTGAGACCGATCTCGGGGTCCAATCCACCCGCCGACTCTGGTACCGCCATGTCGTATGACCAGGAGAAGTCTCCCGCCTGGCTGCCGGCGGACCAGCTCGCCGAGGCGTTCAACGGCGTCTTCAGGAATGTGCCGGTCTGCCCTGCCGGCCCCGCTACCAAGGCCACCATGGCACCGTCGAGCGGCTGCGTCTGCGGCGAATCCGACCCCAACGCGCTCCGCGCCGGCACCTCGACTGCCGCCGACACGACCTGCGCCGCCCTGTCGTGGCGCGTCGGCAACGGTGCCACCATCCGGCACGACAGCTCCCCCGCCGCATCCGTCAGGCAGCCCTGCAACGACACCAGACGCAAACCCCGTGAAGCCCACGCCGCGCCGTAGAGCCCCGTCAGCCCCGAATAGTCGATCTCTACCCGAGTCCGGCCCGCGGCGTCGGTCGTGTCGCGGGCCGCGACACGCACTACCGCCGCCGCCCCCGCCTTACGCGCCTGACCTTGACCGAAGACCTGCACGTGCACACCACGCGGAGCGGGCCCAGATCCATCCGCCGTCACAGAGACAGGCAGGCCCCCGACGTCAGACCGCCGGCGCCCCGCGGTCGACGCCGCAGACGCAACATCCAGGTCAGCTGATCCACCGGATGCAGCACGTCCCGGCGAAGACTTCCACTGCTGCTTACTGGACTGCGACACCACCGGCTTGCGCGGAGTCACTCGCGAGACCGGAACCGAGCGATCCTTCGCCGCCGCACCGCTGCGAGAAGGCGCAGCGTACGCCGGCACGAACGGCAACAGCGTCACCGCCAACAACACCGACACAGCCAGCGCGCCCCGACACAGCAACCACCGGGTCGCCGCAATAACCCGCGACGAACGAACCTCTTGGTCCACGACCGCCCCCGTCCCCACACGATCAAGAGTGAGCGAAACGTAGCCACCCACCAACCATCAGTCAATAGACGATCACAGATGGTCGGCACGAACGATCATCTATCTCCACCAACCGGCCTCCACGGCCACGCAGCGTGCCGGCAAGGGACGAAATGCGGGCCGCACCTGACCCTTCGGGCGCGCCGAAGAGGTCACCAAGCAAGAAGCCCTGGCCAGGAGGTTGCCGGTGGGATTCGAGTCTCAGCCTCCGGGATCTATACAGCCAGCAACACGGCCAGCCCCAGAGCCGTACGCCGATGCGGCAGACTCTCTTGAGTGGCGTCAGCGGGCTCCACGACGACAGCCGGCACCGGCCAGGCGGGGAGCGGCGAAAGCTGACCTCTTCGGTCTTCTCTGGGAGGTCACACCGAACCACTCACCCGCATCACCGCTGGTCAGAGGCCTCGGCGTGGCACGGCACCGGTGAGCACTTCGGCTGCGGCGACCACTTCGCCGGACTGCGCCCAATCTGCTCCCACCTGCAAGGCCAGGCCATCCAGCGGTTCCTTACCGCCGCGACCTGCGCACACTCTCCCGCCAGGCAACATAGAGCCATGTCGAACATTAGCCAGAAACGCCGAGCACTCCGCGGGAAGCAGGACGCTGCACCGACTCTGACCTGCGGGAACGCGAACTTGCAGGTCGTGGTGGGTGTAGTTGGATGCCGTTCAGGGCCGGTGGACGCCGTTCAACGCCGTTCAGTGCGCCCGTCTGCTCCCATCCGGCTCCCCTAATCTCGGCTAGGACAACCACCGGCGGCTGACCGACGGACAGGGCCTACTGCCGCCCACGCCGGCACTGGTGCGCTGGCCGGATGTGCCGGTTCAGGCCAGCTGCTGCGAATGGGGCACTGCCTACCGCGTCACCGCATTTAGCAGCTCCCAAGCCGCTCCCGGAGGGCGTCCGTCAGCGAACTCACCGACCTGAAGACAGACCCTGACGGGTGGGGTATCAGTTGATGGCGCCTTCGATTTTGTCGGTGAGGTCGAGGATGTCAGGGACGGCGTCCAACACGGTGACCTCGACCAGGGCGCCATGGCGGCCATAGCGGCGGCGGTACTCGGCATACGGGTAGTCGGCGATCGGCAGCCAGGACCGATGCCCCCGCACGGGGTGGTTCTTCTGCGTCACGGCCCCGGAGTTGAGCCGGCAGAGTTCGATTCGGGGGCCGTGACGCTCGACGAGGGCACGGGTGTCGACGTGCAGAACCACCTGGTCCTCGGCGCGGTACTCCTTCGCTTGACGCAACCGGTCCAGCCGCTCCGCGCTGGCCCAGAAAAAGACCCGGGAGTTGATGGCCGCGAGGTACTCGGCCAGCGAGGAGTCCGGATCGATCTTCTCCGTAACGAACTTCATCGGCTTCTGATCGCGGATCACAGCAGGCGGCAGGCCCGGCGCGCGCAGAACCGTGGACTGCCTGCGCGGGGAGCTCAGGAGTCGGTCACGCTCGACCGGGTCGAGGTCGAACAGATCGATCAGTCGCTGCGTGGACAGGAGGCCGTGTCGTTGCACCGATGGCCACGCGGTCGCCGACATCGTGTGGAAGACCCGCGGATGCTGCGCGATCAGTTCCTCGACGTCCATGACGGTCATCATGCCGAACGCCGCGCCTACAGGCCATCAGCGAGCCGCGCGACGACCTCCCGTCACCTCGCGGCCGGCCTACTGTCAACGCCCTCACTAATCGTCAGCCCGCCGGGCCTCACATACAGGCAATGAGGCTTCTCATCTCAGCTACGAGGCTGGGCAGATCAAGACTCAGCCGATCTTGAACCTCCTCAACCTCGGCTAGCTGCGACCGCAGCGGGAAGACCCGGGCGTTAGGCGGCGGGCCAGGACAGTCGATCGTCATCGAGAGCGGCGTACGAGTGCCAGACAACGAGTAGAGCCGCCAGACGGCCATTCGCGAATCGACTAGGACCATGGTCTTGTCGGCCACGGCGATGAGGACGGCACACCGTGAGTTTCGGGCGATCACTGCTGCAGCATCGTCGACCCGCAGCAGCTCGGTGACAGCCCGCGCCGCCGCTCGGTAGGGGTTCGTAAACCCGCCTTCTACCCGCCAAATACCGTCCTGCAGCTCGACTGCAAGGCCGGCATCGGCAAGCGTCACTCGTACCTCCGCATATGGGTCCTGACGGGCCTCCCCCGCGAGTCTGACCGTCTCATGAAGCTCCTCCGCGGTCGCTACGCGCGCGAAGGGCTGAGTGGCAGGCAGGAGAAGTTCGTCAGCAAGCGAGACATCTGCTTCCGCTACCCACTCGGCTGCGTCTGCCCAGGCATCGGTGGAAGGAAGGTCTTCCTCGCGTCCTCCGTATAGGTGAGTGCCCTGCCGCAGGGTGGTCATGGTGACGGCGAGTAGGGCGTAGAGATGGTCGAAGGCTTCAGCAGGAAGGTCGTCGAGCATGTCGTCGTCAGGGACCAGCGACCAGATCAGCCACCTGAGGTCGTGGCGCCACGCGTCGTCTTCATGCCAGACACCGGCTGCTAGCAGCGTCAGATAGAGCTGGGTGACGACCATGCGCAGGTGAACGGGCGGCAGGGTAGACCAATCGTTCTCGATGGCCGGTTCTGTTACCGCGGTCACCCAGCGCTCGGCGAACCGTCGGTACTTGGCGCGCTGGTCCGGAGGGATGTGTGGGACCTGCGTCGCACGTTTCTCCTCTTGCTCGCGCGCCACGCCGTCGAGTACGTCGTCATCTTCGTCCTCCGTGACCTCCGCTTCGTCGACGTCATCGATCGACCAGTGAGTCGCCGAGCCCTGGTCACCAGCATGCTTCTTCGGAAAGATGAGCCCGGAGAGACTTGGGCCGAGTGCGTGTTCGCACCGCTCAAGGTAATCGGCCCACCGGTCACCCGACTCGACGGGGGAACTAGCGGAAGTGGTGGATGTTGAGGGCAGGGTGCGGCCGCGCAGGCCCACCTGCTCGACGAGTCGTCCTAGCTCGTTGGTGAAGCGCTGTGCCAGCATCGGGTCGCTGAAAAGCTCTCCCACCTCGCCTGACCAGGACAGTCGCGGTTCGTCGCTGGTGTCTTGGCGGGGCCGGCAGCGGGAGCTATCGGTGATGAAGACGGCCGCAGATGCCAGCCGTGCGCCGGCAACCTCCATCACCGCGCGCACCGCGCCTCCGGTCAGCTCCGGCACCAGGAGGCGTGCGAACTGTTGGTTGGCGGGAACGGCCCCTGCGACGGTCCATGACCCTGGCGCGCCGGTCGGCGAGGTCTCGATGACGACCCTGTTTCCGGCCGCCACGGCAAGTTCCACTATGAGTGTGCCGTCCACCAGGGCACAGCCGAGAAGGACGGGTCCTGAGGCGCTTGCGGAGCTGCCAGCGGGCAGCGTCGACCTCAGGTTCTGGATGGCGTTCGGCGGCTGAGAATCCCCTTCTGATGGGAAGAGCCCGCCGCCGTGCGGTGCGATGACAGCCAGCTCGCAGTTGCCGCCCTGTCCGGTGCTCATCAGCAGCGCCGAAGCGGTGATGTTCGCGCTGCCGGTCATGCCGGCGGTCTTTCCGTCAGGGGTACGCCACTCAATCAGCTTTCCGTGCCAGGCCCGCCCGGCACTGAGCAGAGTGAAGGTCTGATCAACGGCAGGCGCTGCCGCACGGGCCAGGGCGGCACCGTCGAACATGGCGATGGAGGGCTGAACAGCGACACGTATGGCTTGAGGCTTCATCCGAGTGACGATGGCTGTCGCTGCGCGGGCTGGCGGATCGTAGAACGGGGCGGCGAGGCGCAACTCGTCCACCGCGTGCGCGGGTAGGTGGTTCAACAGCGGTTCGTGGAGGTTGCCGACAGCCCGCACGTGCGACCACTGTTCATCGACCTTCTTTGGGCGCATCCGCTCGGCGAGGTGCCGGATTGTCTTGGCGATCCAGCTAGCCAGACCGACCGTGTCTGGCAGGTCTTGCAGCCAGTCCGCGATGTCGTGGATGAGTTGCGGCCCATGATCGATGCTTCCGTAAGCGGTGACCCACAGCTCGTGGTTGTATCCCCACCCGGACAGCGTCGGGTTGCCCGATCCGACGGCGAGCCACACGTCCCGGTCGCCGAGTAGGACCACCAGCTTCGGGTGAAATGCTCTGGAGCAGACGGCGTGGCCGTGTTGGTAGGCCACGCCGGCGCGACGTACGTCCACCGGGTCGTGTACGGCCTGCCCAGGGTCGCTGAGGACCGTGATCCGCGCGCCGAGAGCCCGAGCGGTGGGAATAGCGAACTTCTCGAGGAACCCCAGGTCGACCGTGTAGCCGGTGATGAGGACCTCGCGAAGCCGGGCGGCGTCAACTCGATCCCGCCACTGCTGCAGGAGAGTTAGTGGCGACCGGAGGGCATGGGTGACGGCCTCGCTCATGAGGGCAGATCCAGCAGTCGCTGGCCCTCAGGCGTGACTGGCTCTTCGGGGTGCGGTGTCAGCAGCCCGACCTGTACCGCGATCTCAGCCAGCTGGGTAAGACGCAGACCAACGTTGCCGCTGCCCTCGCCCGAATCAGCGAAGTACGCGCCATTGCGCTCGTGGAGTCTGCTGAACAGTGAGATCGTGCCGTCCTGATTGAACTTCACCTTCCGCAGCGCCACCCGCCGCGACTGAGCGAGCATGTCGTCAACGAGGCGTCGCCCCAGCTCGGCGACCGAGCGCTGCCCGTACTCGTGCCGGAGCTGCGCTATCCAGGTGGGATCGAGGTAAGTGGGCCGTTTCCCCTTGAAAGTGCGCAAAGTGATGCCGGTCAGCGAGTCGAGACGCCGAGCGCCGAGCAGTAGCAGCGCGACATCGGTAAGCACACCGCTGTCGTCGCGCAGCAGCGCGTCCTCGGCCGGGAGGGGATCACGACGTTCATCAACGACGGCAGGCAGACCGGCTTCGAACTCCGCGACGGTGCTGCTGGGTAGCTGCGCGCTGATCCACTCGTGCAAGTGGCTACGAGAGGCGATCTCCGTGCCTCGGACCTCGTTGACCAACGCCGCCCAGAGATGTCGCCACGCCCCGACAGATTGGTGACGAAGAACCACCCCTCGCCACGCGGCCGTTCGTTCTTCGCCGGCCAGCAACGGGTCCTCGCGTGCGGCCGAACCGTAAGCGACGGCAGCGGCGAACGCCTCCTGCCAAGTGGCCGCGTCCGGATTGAGCTGCCACGACCGGGCGAGTATGCGGAGTGTGGCGCGCCGCGTCCGATCCTCCCCACTCCAGGACTGCGGGTCGTGGCGGCCATCCTCAGTGGCGCTAAAAAGCGAGCCCAGTGGTTCCAGGTCAGGAGTGTCCGCGTCCGGCTGAAGGCGCAGACGCCCCAGCGCCACCGACGGGAGTGACAGACCACCTCGATGCTCGGCGACCTCAATGAGGGACTTGTACATCTTTGCGACTTCTGGTGGACACGGATGGCGGCCGACCCGCAGCGCACCGCTGTCCACCGCCACGGTCCCGAGCGTCACGCTTGGTCCGTTGTACTGCGACCAGAAGCCCCAGGTACGCGGGGAGTAAGAACCGGAACCGCTGGAGTCGGCAACTGAGAACTCCTCGCCTTGACGAGGGGCGAGCCTGGCTATCGCGTCCACGCCATGAGCGAGCCCGGGCGCGCCTTCCGGATCGTCGTACTCCTGCGAGATCCGCGCCAAACCCACCTCTGCCCGACGGACGAGGCGCTGGCACGCCTCCCTGTCCAAGCCCTTCCGGTCGGCGTACGCGGCGAGAGCCCAATACAGGCTGTAGTAGCGGGCATAACGCGTCACGGTCGACACGCCTGGAACGAGCATGTCGACGCAGGCCATGACCGGCGCCTCAACGGCCAACGGGTATCGGCCTGCCCGGGCCAGCAGACCGGGCTCGCACCACCTAGGCCCCTCGACCCCAGATCTCAAAGACGCTGCTGAGCCGGCCGTCACACCGGTCATTCCGCTGGTCGTGGTGGCCATCTCAGCTGACTCAGTGACGCCGACGATTACTGTCCGGTTGCCCGATCGGCCTTGCAGACACGCTTTCGGTGGTCTCCGTCGGATATTCGCGTTGCAGATCTCGGACCGGTTCCTGGCGCCAGCGAACCGACTCGCTCCGAACCTCCCGCACAGTGGGTACCTGGCCATCCAGCCTCTTGCGGCGCTCCGCTTGAACACGGTCACGCAATATCCGGACAGCATCACGGTTGTTGTCGGCGTCCGCAACCGCCCTCATTGTGGTCGCTACAGAGCTGTGCAGCTGCAGCAGCCTCTCAATGTCCTCAGGCATGGGGACAGAGATCGCCCTCGCGGAAGGCAATGGCTCGAATGACACGATTGATCGCCCGTGCTCATCCATGCTGACCCATACCTGTACGGGACTACCGCGCCGACGCGGTGCGGGAGCCACATAGGGCACGTCCTCCATGGACTGAGCCTAGGTCAGCAACGCCTCGTCCGATAGGTGGAGAAGCTCGCACCCTTCAAGCCGTAGGCGGCGTGGATCAGCAGGCGCTCGCAACCGAGGCCCGTTGTTCGATACGACGCCCGCGGGTCCAGCAGACCACACTTGACCCTCCGGGAGGTCAGGCCGAACCGCTCGCCTGTATGGTTGCGCCCACGGGAGTGGTGTACGACTTGCCCGTGATGGTTGCCAGGACTCGTGCGCGCCCGCGCCGCGCAGCCGGTCTTCCTTACCGGCGTACAGGTCCGGTGTCCATCTGCTCCCCCGCCATCGCCGCGCCGAACGTGATACAAGGCTCAGCAGTCGTCCTGCTTCCACTTGCCGTCTTCCCGCACCCACGGCTCCTTGTTCTGGTTCAGGGCAGGCACGTCATAGGTGTAGGTCACTCGGGCCAGATCGCCTGAGATCTGCGCCTCGAAGGTCTTAATCGGCATCGCCTTGCCGTACATCTGCTTGGCGGCCGTCAGCATGCCGGTGAACTCGCTGAGGGTCACGCGTTCCTTGCATCTGGCCGAGAACAGCTCGTAGCCGACCGTAGGCTTCGCGTCGAGGAAGGCGTCCGAGTACGCCACCACCGCCTGGCGAAGCTTCGCCTCCTCGCTGGCGGCCTGAGCGGTCGGGCTGGCCGCCGCATCCGACGCCGTGCTGGCGGCAGGAGCTGGCGATGTCGAGGTCCGTGCGGCTTCCGGCCTATCGGTGTTGCTGCTACAAGCAGTGAGGGGAAGCAGGCAAAGGGGCATTACGATCATGGCTTTCCGGATCATGGCGCGCACAGTACTGCCGCGATAGCCCTCGATACTCGACGGGAGCAGGACGGTCGGCTCGGCTAACAGCCCTGCAGGTGGTCGGCGGGCGTCGACCCCTCCTGCGTGAGGGCGGAGGACACAACGACCGCAACGCCCCCAATGCCGCGGAGATCGCGCCGCCCGCGGTATGCACAGCCCTTCACCTCCCCGCGAGGACCGGCTCCTCGCGGATGTACGGATGGCTGTACAGCTCGTACCGCCGTCACCTACAGTCCGATTCCGCCAACACCATGGCGCACGGGAGGGGGCTGATCGCGTGTCGGCGTACGGTCGTCACGATGACGAGTGGGACGTGCTGGTGGCCGCGGGCAAGCAGTTCCTGCGCGAGCGGGCGTTGATGGAGCGGGACACGTCCTACACCGAGATGAGCGTGACGCTGGCGCGGCGTACGGGCTACCGGGCGTTCGACTTCTCGGAGCAGGCCGAGCGTGCTGCGATGGGCTATCTGCTGGGCCGGATTGTCCAGGAGACGTATCCGGTGGTAGGGGCGATGCTGTCCGCTCTGGTGATCTACCTTGATGCGAACCACGCCGGCCCAGGCTTCTATCAGCTCGCGCAGGACATGGGTTTACTCCAGAAGGGTGCCTCGAAGCAGGCCCGAGAGGCGTTCTGGATCCAGCAGGTGCGAGGGACCTTTGAACATGTCCGTGCGGGTGGCCGACTTTGAGTTCGAGCCGGACCACGCCGGCTCTCGCGTGGAGCGGTTGGCTTCCGCTCGGCGATCGGGCCGTTCGCCTGCAGGTGCCACGAGGCCCGGGGCTGTACCAGGTGAGGCGCATCGGTGACAGCGCCCTCGCCTACGTGGGGCAGACCGCTGAGCTGCGACGCCGGCTCGGTCAGCTATGCGTTCTCTATCGCGATGAGATGCCGTACAACGACCCGCATACGGCCGCTCCCTGCCTGTGGGTTATGCGCACCGCCGACGGCGCCAAGTTCGAGTTCTCCATCGCCGAGTTCGCCGGGGACGTCAGGGAACGCAAGATGGCGGAGTGTGTGGTGCTTTCGCAGCACCGAGCGCGATTCGGTCGCTCGCCGACGGCCAACTTCGGACGCATGCCCGAAGGGTGGGTCAAGTCCACAGGTAACAACGCGGCGCTCGTGAGGGCAGGCCGCCGGGCACGCGGTTACCAGGACTCCCGCGCCTCGCGGCCCGCCGACCAGGACGCGGTCCTTGACCTTGGTCGGGATCCGACGGCGCCTGACTGGGCCCAGCTCCCCTGGAGCTCCTGGAGTTCCCGACCGGTGACGGAGCCGATGGTGGGCGTCTACCGGATCCGCCGCCCCGGCCAGACGCCTCTCGTGTACATCGGCCAAGGGCTGATCCGGGCCCGACTGGCCGCTCATGCCGCCAAGAGCCAACTTGAAGGCCACCGGCAGCGCACCGCGTTCAGCCAACCCCTCAGAAGCTCCTGGGCACGCCTGCCGGGCTGCTCCCGACCCAACTGCTCGAGATCGAGTGCGACCTGATCGCCAGTCACGCCCTCACAACAGGATTCGCGCCCGAGGCTCAATTCCTGGGTTGACGGAGGGTCGCCTCCAGCTCAACCGGTCGATGCGCCGCGACCACTTCAGGGCCGCCGAAGAGGTCCCCGAGCAGGAAACCCTAACCAAGCGTGGCCCGCAGTCGAGGGCATCCGCCGACTGACCTGCGCGAGCCACAGACGCTGACACTTTCGAGCCCGCCGAAGAGCTCATCATGCCAAAGGCGCTGTCGGGGCGTCGGGTGCATCGGCGGTCAGCGCGAGAGCGTCACTACACCAGTTCACGGGCAACCTGCGTACCCAGCCACAGTGCCGCGGCGGCGTGAGGAACGGTATTGAGCGGAGTCAACCGCCGCCTACCGGTGAGTTCGAACCGATCGTCGAGTTCAACGCGAATCGAGTCCAGTCTCTTGCCGTCGATGTCGTCTCGGTCGTCCTCGAACTCCCAGTTCAGGTTGAATCCATGCTGGCGGCACCTGAACTCCGATCCGCTCACCAGCTCATCAAACCAGCCTGACTGGCGGACCAGCACGAGCACGTACACCTCGGGGCGGAGGGTGAGCAGCGGCACCGAGATGCCGGTATACCTAATCTCGACCGTCGGTCGCTGCCCCATGGGCCCGGGTTGAGTGGCGTCGAGCAGGTGCTGGATCGGCCAGATGCCCCCGAGCGCATCGCGGAGGTCCCTGCTGTCGTAGGCCAAATCGTTATACCCGAACAACTCCTCGGCGAACTCGCGAAGGAAGGCCCGTTTCACCGAGTACTCCGCGCGCTCACTGCCGTACCGGGAACTGGTCGGCGCGAGGATTCCGGAGGGAAAGACGTGCTGGAAGCCCGGATGGGTCTTGACGTCCCCGGATCTCCGGCTCAATAGCGCGCTGTACCCCTGCTTCTCCTTCACGATCATTACTGCCGCCACCGACAAGGCGGCCGCCCGGTGGGCGCCGTTGAAGAGCTCGTTTCCGCCAGCCCGTTCTCGCAGCCAGGCACGGCGCGGAAAGTCGCTCAACGACCACACGGCATTCGGCCGGCGGCTCACGACGTTGATGAACTCCCGCTCGAGCATTTCGGAGGTCGCCACCGACTGGAAGTAGGTGCCGTAGCGAGCATGAATGCTGAACCTCCCGGGGCCATGACGCTCGATCTTGTCGAGCGCAAACGTCTCCGCGTTGAACCGCCGAACTTCGTCGCGCCGCCAGTAGGTGCGTCGGAACTCCGCCCTGCCACGGTTGTCGAAGCCACGGCCTTCCGCGTCGTACCGACGTCTGTCGGGCCGTACGTGATCGATGATGTTTCCAATCGCCGAGTCGAGATCGCCCCGCAGCTCGGGTGCCGCGACCTCGGCCCAGATCGGAAAGGTGAAGCCGCCCAGCGACACCAGCGGGGCTTCGGGGTACATCCTCCGCAGCGTTCCTTCCCAGCCCGCTGCGCCGAAAACTTTCCTCACGCGACTGTCTGTGATCGAGTACCGCCTGCTTTCCAACTCGGCCACGCTCCGTAGCGGCCACGGGCCAGCCCGGTGAGGAGCTGTACTTACCTGGACCGCTTTATGCGGCACAGCACAAGTACATCCATCGGACCGACCGCCAACCGGCCCCTCGGCTATCACCCCTGGACCGACGGCCGGCCCGTCGCGGCGGGAACCAACCTCGATCCTCGCCACCACCACAAGCAGCAACAGGAAAACTCCGACCGCAACAAGCAGCCATCGCCGACTGGGCAGGTCGACGCCATTGGTGACCAGATTGCCGGCCAGAGCGAGCAACGCGTATGCAACTACGGCAACCCTCGCCCGGGCCACGGCCACTCCGCGCTTGCGCCTGTCTCCCCGGTCCATACCAACCCCTGCCGTCGGGCCGCCGAGACGATAGCAGTTGTCACAGCCATCCGCCCCCGCGTCTGAAAGCACGGCCGACTATCTGTACAGCAGCGCCTGCCCAGCGACATTAGGGACTCGAGGCCTAGCTGAACTCCACCGGCCGGACAGCGTCGGGTCGATCAGGAAACCGGATTGCCTGGCTCTTCGGGCACGCCGAAGAGGTCACCGCCCAGGAAGCGCTGGTCAGCGCGTTGCTGGTGGGATTCGAGTCTCAGCCCTCGGATTCACATCGACGCGAGCACAGCGGGAGCCAGAGCCATGCGTCGATACGGCAGGGCCCTCTCGACCGGCGTCAGCCGGTCCCCGACGGCAGCCGGCACCAGCAGGACGGCGATGTACCAGGCCCGGCGGGTCGGGTCCTCCCAGTGGGAGTCGGCGAAGACAGAGTCGGACGTCGAGGCCATGCACGCGAGCGTGGAGGCGGCTTCGCTACGCGGGGCGCCAGCTGGCGCGGTAGCCAGGGCCCTCGGTGTGTACCGCGGTCGCGTCGAAGGGGCGTCCCAACGCCACTCGACCTTCATCCGACGGGCGCACCTTGGCATCATGCGGTGTGGCTGAAGCAACCTGGTCAGCTCGTCGTAGCCGATGTTCACACCACCGTGGCAGGGGTGGCTGCCCGGCGTGGCGGTGCCAGCCTCGTAGCGCGCGTTCCACTCAACGAAGATGGCCCACTGTTCACACTCCCAGGCCAGCGCGGTTTGGCCAGCCGGCCAGACAAAGTGCTCGTCGTCGCGATCGCCGGGGCGGGCGTAGTCGTTAAGCGCCCAGAAGTAGTGCGGCACTCCGCCGATGTCAGCTAGTACTCCAACGTCACTTGGCTTCGGCGTTGGGCGTGGCGCAGGCATGAAGACGGCCACCGCGTTGATCATCGATGGTTTGTGAGGACAACCGAAGATCGCGCGATGGCCGCGGGCCACAGCTTAAACCCCGCCGGATGGCGGGTCATCCTCGACGAGGCGCAGACGCGTGTCGCTGGCCGGTTCGTGCGGGCGGAGCCGCGTCGGACCGCGGGGCAGTTCGTGGAAGGGCTGCTGTCGGGCGTGGAACGCAAGACCTGCTGGTCGCTTGCGGAACGGGCGGGTCACGCCGATCCGCAGGCGATGCAGCGGCTGCTGCGCACAGCGGTGTGGGACGCCGACGCCGTCCGCGATGACGTGCGTTCCTGGCTGGTGGAGCAGCTCGGCCACCCCGACGCTGTCCTGGTCACCGACGAGACTGGCTTCCTGAAGAAGGGTCTGTGCTCGGTCGGGGTCCAGCGGCAGTACACCGGCACCGCTGGCCGGATCGAGAACAGCCAGGTCGGGGTGTTCCTGGCCTACGTCACCCCGCATGGACGGGCGCTGATCGACCGCAGGCTCTACCTACCCGAGACGACGTGGTGCGATCGCCCCGACCGCCTCGCCGCCGCCGGCGTCCCCGGCCAGGTCGGGTTCGCCACGAAGCCTGCCCTCGCCCGGCAGATGATCGCCGCCGCGCTGGACGCCGGCGTTCTGGCGGGGTGGGTGACCGGTGACGAGGTCTACGGCGCCGACCCCGGCCTACGCGCCGACCTCGAGCAGCGTCAGATCGGCTACGTCCTGGCCGTCGGCTGCGACCGACGCGTGCACGTCAACGATGGCCGCACCCTCATCCGCGTCGACGAGGTCGCCGACCGGATCCCCACCCGCGAGTGGCAGCCGCACAGCTGCGGCCCAGGAGCGAAAGGACCACGCGAATACCTGCGGGCCTGGATCACCACCGCCACCCACCCTGGTGAGCACCGGTGGCTGCTCATCCGCCGCAACCGCACCACCGGTGAGCTGGCCTTCTACCTGTGCTGGTCACCCCGCCCCGTCCCGCTGCACACCCTCGTCACCGTCGCCGGCTCCCGCTGGAGTATCGAAGAGCTGTTCCAGACCGGCAAAGGCCAGGTCGGCCTGGACCACTACCAAGTCCGCGGCTGGACCGGCTGGCACCGCTTCATCACCCTGGCCATGCTCGCCCTCGCCGTCCTGACCATCCTCGCCGCCACCACACAGCAACCCCACGCCGACCCGGAGATCATCGCGTTGACCACCGCCGAGATCCGCCGACTCCTCAACGCCCTCGTCCTCACCGTGGCGCACCCACCAGCGCACACCCTGCACTGGTCAATCTGGCGACGAACATCCCAAGCCCGAGCCCGCCGATCCCACTACCAGCGCAGACAGGCCAACTGACGTTGGAGTACTAGGCCGCCTCGCGGGCCGTCGTACCAATCCAGCTCGACGTAGACGGGTTCGAAGCCTCCGTCCTTCGGGGCATCGTCATGCGAGTCGAACACTGAGCTCTTTTCATCGTGATCAAGGGCGGTTGAACCAGGCAGGCGGGGGCGGCGTGTCGATTGTCCGGATAGGACGAAGCTCCCGGTAGGACAGCAGTCGACCAAGACGCACTGCCCAGCACGGAAGCTTCGTTGCTGACCTATCCTGCCAGCATCCCGCTGTCCACGCGCAGCCTGACCCGCCTGACCGAGCTGATCCGCGACCGCCGACGTGCGCTCGGCGGCCGCTGGCGGAGGCTGCCCGCGCAGCAGCAGGCACTGATGGCCCTGGCCCATCTGCGCAACGGCGACACCCTCACCCGCCTCGCGGCCGGCTTCGCCGTGTCGGTGGCCACCGTGTGGCGGTACCTACGCGAGGCCGTCGACCTGCTCGCCGCCTGCGCCGACGATCTCACCGCCGCCATGCGTCGGGCTGCCCGGTTGGCGTACGCGATCCTCGACGGCACGCTGATTCCCATCGACCGGGTCGCTGACCAGCGGCCGTACTACTCCGGTAAGCACAAGCGCCACGGGGTGAACGTGCAGGTCCTGGCTGACCCGGCCGGGCGGTTGGTCTGGGCATCGGCCGCGCTGCCCGGCGCGGTCCACGACCTCACCGCCGCCCGCACCCACGGCCTGATCGACGCGCTGACCAGCGCAAACGTGCTGACCTTCGCGGACAAGGGCTATCAGGGAGCCTGCGGAAGCGTACGCACGCCGTTCAAGCGCCACCGATACCGACCGAAGCTGTCCCGCCGCCAGCGGGCCGTCAACCGTGGTCATGCCCGGCTCCGCGCCCGCGGCGAACGAGCCATCGCCACGCTGAAGACCTGGAAGATCCTGGCCAAGCTGCGTTGCTGTCCCCGCCGCGCTACGGCGATCGTGCAGGCCATCCTCGTCCTGCACCGCGTCGAGACCAGCCGCTACTCAGGATGAAAACGGCTCACTGGAGAATTCAGGCCTACAAGCGACTCCTTACCGCCCTGACCTGCGGATGCTCCACTACCAGGCGACATAGAGTGCCATCGACTGCTGCTCAAAGCGGCTGAGCACTCCGTGTGAACGTCGATCTCGCAACGTGGGCGTCTCAACAGAGAGAAGCTAGCTACCCGGTCAAATTCAAGAATTCTTCGGCTACCGTTGTTAGTGCCGCCGGCTGGAGTTGCACCAGGGCGTCCAACGGGTTTGTCCAACTACCCAGACGAAATGCCCACGCGGCGAGTACTCTTCCATGGCCCGGCTCAACTTTCGTTGCCAGCGCAGCCAACATCAGGGCCTGTCGCTGGGGATCACTGATGGCGCGCGCCAACCTCTCGGCCAACCTCACATCGCCGGCTGCTGCCGCAGTCCTCGCCAGGCCGATCAAGACCTGTACTCGCTGATTCGGGTTCCTAATCGATCGGACCAACTCCTCGGCTTCCTCAACGTGTCCGGCTAGCGCTGCAGTCCTCGCAAGGCTGCTTAAGAGCGGCCCAAGCTGGTCAGGGCGGCCGATTGAGCGGGCCCACTTCTCCGCACCCTTGACCTGGCCAGCTGCCGCCGCAGTCCTCGCAAGGCTCATCAATACCTCCGAACGCCTACGCGGGTCCATGACCGACCAGGCCTGCTCATCGGCGCAGTCAGTCAGCGCGTCCGCCCGCTCGGTGTCGCCAGCTGCGGCGACCGCAATCGCCAACTTGGCAAAGGCACGCGCCTGCCAGGCCGGGCGGCCGTCCAAGCGGATAAGCTCCTCGGCCAGGACGGCCAGCGCGCCAGCCTGTTCGTTGTCGCCGCTGCCTCCCATCGCTGCCACTGCAGCGGTCAATGCCCGCGCCTGGCGCTCCGGATGTTTAATCGATCGAGCTAGCGTGGCCGCCCGATTGGTGTCACCGGCTCGGGCAACCGCCGTTGCTAGCACGCCCAGCAGCCGCGCCCGGCTGTCGGTGCGCTCAATTGAGCGAATCAGCTCCTGCGTCGCGTCAGCGAGTGCGCTAGCCAACTCGGCGTCACCGGCACCGGAAACCACCACCACAAGCCTGGCCAGCCCTCGCGCCTGCCAGTCCGTACGGCCGATCGACCGGACCAGCGCCTCAGCGCGTCCCGTGTTGCCGCTCGCGGCTAACGTCTCCGCCACCGCGGTCAGCACGTCCGCCTGCTGCTTTGGACGGGTTAGCGAGCGCGCCAACGCGACTGCCCGCTCAATGTCGCCAGCCGCCACCGACTGCGCTAGCGCGGCCAATACCGAAGTTTGCCGTTCGCGATTGCCAATCGAGCGAGCAAGCTGCACTGCCCGCTCGATGTCGCCAGCCGCGGCCGCTGCTTCGGCCAGCGCGGCCGACGCTTTTGTCTGCTTCTTTGGAGAGGTAATTGACCGCACCAATGCCTCGGCCCGGTCAATGTCGCCTGCTGCCCCGACCACTGGCGCCAGAACCGTTAACGCGTCTGCCTGCCGCTTGGGACAGCCAATGGAGCGAGCCAGTGCCTCTGCCCGCTCAAACTCGCCAGCCTCCGCCACCACAGGTGCCAGGGCGGCCAACGCCTGCTCCCGGCGGTCTGTGCCGCGGATCGAGCGAACTAACGCCTCTGCCCGCTCAACCTCGCCAGCCTCCGCCACCACAGGTGCCAGGGCGGCCAACGCCTGCTCCCGGCGGTCTGTGCCGCGGATCGAGCGAACTAACGCCTCTGCCCGCTCAACCTCGCCAGCCTCCGCCACCACAGGTGCCAGGGCGGCCAACGCCCTCGGCCGATCTGGGCCGTTGATCGAGCGAACCAACGCCTCTGCTCGCCTGAGCTCGCCCGCCGCGGCCAGGGCCGGCGCCAGTGCGACGAGCGCACGCCGCCGACGATCCGGGCCATTGATCGAGCGAACCAGTTCCTCGGCCTGATCAGCCAAGGCAGCCGCCCGTTCGACATCGCCAGCTCCGGCGACCGCCTCCGCCAGACCAGTCAAAGCTGACGCTCGCTGGTCAGGGCTTACCATCGACCGCACGACCTCCTCGGCACGGTCAGCCAACGCGCGGGCCCGGTCAGCGTCACCGGTTGTGGCCACCGCCGCAACCAAGCTCGACAACACCTGTGCTTGCCGTTTCAGGTCAGCGATCGAACGAACCAACTCCTCGGCGCGGGCGGCGAGCGCGACAGCCTGTTCGACATCGCCAGCTTCAGCAACCGCCCGTGCCAGACCAGCCAAAACCCCCGCCTGCTGGCTCGGGCGGCCCATCAACCCCACCAGCTCCTCGACCCGATCAGCCAACTCGCGCGCTCGGTCGATGCCGCCAGTTGCGGCCAATGCCGCTAGCAGCGCGATCAATGCGCGCGCCTGCGAATCGGGCCGACGAATTGAGACTGCCAGGGCGTCGGCCCGTTCCGTGTCGCCAGCCTCAGCCAGCGCGCCCACCAGGACGGCCAGCGCCCGCGCCCGGCTGTCCTCCCGATGGATCGAGCTACTCAACTCCTCCGCCCAGTCAGCCAGCGCGGCTGCTCGACCGCTGTCACCTGCTTTGGCAACCGCTACCACTAACCCGGCCAACGCCCATACTTGCCAGTCCGGTTGGTCTATAGAAAAAATCAGCTCTTCAGCTTGATCAGTCAGCACGGTGACCCGCTCGATATCACCTGCTTCGGCAACAGCCCCCGCTAGGGCGATCAACACCTGCACCTGCCGATGGGGGTCCGCGATCGAGCGAGCTAGTTCCTCAGCCCGGTCAGCTAACGAGGTGGCCCACTCGGTCTCGCAAGCTGCGGCCATCGCCAAGCCAGCCAACGCGCGAGCCTGTCGATCGGGACGACCGATTGAGCGGGCTAGGGCCTCGGCGCGAACAGGTTGCGCTAGCGTGGCCCAGACGATAGGTAGGCTGGTGGGAATGGCGGCGTTGCGCTGTGCCAGGTTGTCTCGATGGATGGCTAGGCGCGCCATAGCCACGAGGTCAGGATCGGGCTCGGCAAGGATTACGTCCTGAGTGATCGTGATTTCAGCGAGGGCGGCGCTATCGCCGCCTGTGATATCGAGCATCCGATCGTGTCGGTGCACGTCAGTCGCACAGGCAACCATCCTGGAGACGTCACCAATGGCGTGCAGCAATCGGTAATAGCCACGCAGGAGGTATTCGGGGGTGCTGGCTGGCCAGCGTTGTGCGCGGTAGGTATCGGCCCAGATATGTAGACGCCGACGGTAGCCCTCCAGTCGCTCCTCACCAAGGCGCTCGACGGAGGCCTTCTGCAAATCTTCGTGGCCAAGTACGTATACTTCGGGTCCACCAGTGGGCTGCCAGCGGCTTGGGCGTGGAGTAAAGGACCGCCCGGCCACGGTGGCGATGTGCTCCTCAATCTGCCAGTCCGGCCAGCCGGTTAGCTCGGCAAGATCGTTCGCGCTAAGGCCACCACCAGCGGCGGTAAGAAGTCCGAGCAGGTCCTGCTCGGCCGGGGTTCCCCCCAGTAACCGCGCAAGCTCCCGCAGCATGTCTGCCTTTACCACTGCCGCCTGCGGTGACTTTCTCAGCCGCCGAACGATCAGGGGGTCGCGCAGGGGATGATTATCTGGCACATCGGTGGGGATCGGCGGGTTCGGGCGCCCAGCAACGACGACGCGCATCCCAGCTCGGGGTGTGGCAGGCAGCAGCGCCGCGATGCTATGTGCGTCTGAGCCGAGAGTCACGCCGCGGTCCTCATCTAAACCATCAACGAGCAGGATCAGCCGATCCTTCCGCCTGTGACATGCTTCAGCGGCGCGGTCGAGTAAATCGAGGAAACAGTGGTCGCGGGTAGCGTCCGTGTAGTGGGCTGGCATTGGCTCGCCAAGAAGTTCGGCAAGTTGCTCAATCACGACGTCAGTAAACGCAACTCGGTCGCTTTGCCCAGCCCATCGTGCTGTAATGAAGAAGGAAATGATTCGCACCTTGGCCGGCGGGTGTAGCACGAACCATGACATCAATGCAGACTTGCCAGCCCACGCCTCTGCACGCCACCACACGTACGAGGCGGCATCAGGCGCGGTGCAGAACCTCGCTAGTTCATCCAGTTCCTGTTCGCGGTCTATTAGGGCGGCCGGTGCGATGCGCTGCACCTGCTGCCTGTAGGCGGAGCGTGCGACAGGCCTGGAGTCGATCGTGACATGCCCGTTGATCACGCCAGTGTTGGCAAATCCACCGCCGTTAGCCGTAGCGTCGCCGGTATGCCGGGCCACCGTATCGGCGGATCTTCTCCAGTTCACCCTTCACCCTCCAGCGCGGCCAGGCACCACCTCAGGGGCGGAGGTCAGCACCACTGTTGGCACTGCCGCCCTCAGCAGCCCGAGCATCGCCGGTACGATCGGCTAGCGCTGGTCCTGCCAGTTTTGCCGAGCCAGCCACTCCGCTGTTCGATCGGCTACCCTGTCCGGTCGCGGTGGCCTTCCCGGTTCTGCTTGCACGGACACCTGTCCTGGACGCGGCCAATCCGGCCCACACAGCCACCCCGACCGCTGCTACCGAAGCCAGGGCCGACGCCGAGGTGGCGATCCGGTTTGCGTTATCCCACTGGGTAAGCGCGAACGTTGCTCCGAGACCGGCTACCACTACACACGTCAAGACGATCACTACCCGCCGAGCATTCATCACGACATCATCCCCGTCCAAGGCAAGACGTTGACAGCCTTCGAGCATCATCCGACAGTTCAATCAACAGGTGAAGTCATCCGCTCGACCCAACTGTGGCCTCGCGTATCAGGAGCGGGGCACCCCAGACGTCCGCCGCCTGCGCTCTCCTGTGGACCCAGTTTGGCTTCGAAAGCCTCCACCTACCCCTGCCCGTCAAGCACAAAGGGTCCCACCCACACCGGGTTCGCCGCCGGTTCCGAGGTGGGCCGGCGACTGTTGTGCGCGGTGGCGCTCGGCTTAACCTCCGTGGCTGGTCGGACATACTGGCAGTCGCCGACGACTTCGCGGTGTACCCGGTCGACCTCGAACTGGTCGACCTGGAGCGGAACCTGGCCGGCTGTCTGTCGCAGGACCGGCTCGCCCGGCTCCGTGAGCGCGGCCTGCTGTGACCGAACCCGGCCAGGCCCCACCTCCGCATCCGCACACCCGCAGTTGAGGACATCGCTAACTGAGCAGCGATAAGCCGAGAGATAGACGGCTTCGGGTGCGCCGAAGAGGTCATCGCCCAGGAGTCGCTGGTCAGCGAGTTGCTGGTGGGAGTCGAGTCTCAGCCCTCGGAATCACATCAACGCGAGCACGGCGCGAGCCAGAGGCATGTGTCGATATATCAGGCCCTCTCGACCGGCGTCAACGGATCCCCGGCTGCAGCCGGCACCAGCAGGACGGGGAGCAGCGCACCCTGACCACTTCGGTGTTCTCTGGGAGGTCACGCCAGGCGCTTGCCCGCATCACCGCAGGTGAAGTCATCCGCTCCGTCCGGCATGGGTGAGCATTTCGGGTGCGGTGACCACTTCGCCAACCTGCACCCAATCTGCACCATCTGTAAGGTGCGAGCCGCAACAAGCCCTTTACCAACCTGACCTGCGGATACTCCCCCACCAGGCGATATTGAGTGCCGTTGACTGCTGTTCGCTGCCGTTGAGTGCAGTTGTGTGAAGCAGGACGCTGTACCGACTCTGACCTGCGCAAACAGATACCTACAGGTCGTGGTGGGTGCAGTTGAGCGCCGTTCAGTGCCGTTGGGCGCTGTCCAGCGCCGTTCAGTGCACCTGCCTGCTCCCATCCTGCTCCCCTAATCTCGGCCTCCGGGCATCCGTCGGGCAAGCTCACCGAACCGATCGCAGCCGTACCCAGCGACGACCGTCACGACGCCCGTCGCCGTCCACTGCCGCACCTATAGGCTGCGCGGGTGCGTTTGGCTGTTCTCGGACCACCCGGCTCCGGCCGTGAGACCGTCGCCGGCGCCATTGCCGCGGGTCTCGGCGTTCCCTCCATCAGCCTGGCGAACGCCGCCCAGGCCGAGATTCGGGCGAACACCCCGACGGCGCTGCGGGCCCGGCAGCATATGAATGCTGGTGAACTCGTACCGGATCATGTCCTCCTGTCCATTGTCCGCAGCCGCCTCACCCAACCTGACGTTGCCGGCGGCTTTGTCCTCGACGGTTTCCCCAACCATGTCGTGACCGCGGTGGCGCTCGACGCCCTGTTGTCCGACCTCGGTACACCCCTCGACCGGGCAATCGACCTCGTCCTACCCGACGCCGAGGTCCTACGCCGCCTGGCCGGCCGTCGCACATGCCGCGGCTGCGGCAGAACCTGGCACACCGAGCTCGCCGCCCCCACACGCCCCGGCGTCTGCGACGGCTGCGGAGGCGAGTTGTTCCAACGCCCCGACGACAGCCCCGACCGCATCAACGCGGGCCTGCAGTCCTACCGACCATCCGCAGTAGTCACGCTCAACCACTACCGCGCATTGGGCAAGCTGACCTCCATCGACGCCGCCCTCACCCCGGCCGAGATCACCACGGAAGCACTCGCATGACCCGGCGAGCGCCCCGCCAGGCGGACACAGCAAAAGCCACCCACGCGCCAGCTCCGTGAACGACTCGGCCGCGTTGACACTCGCCACGCCTTGCCTTCACCCGCGTCGGCGACCGGAGGGGCCGGGGGGGCGACCGAGGAGTCCCTGGCTGGGGACGATCAAAAAGGTAATGGGCTGCCGGCGGCTTTAGGGCCGCATCCGAGCGCCGGCGAGAGGCGTAGCGCTGATGCCGCAGCGGCGTTGAATAATCCGCAGGTGCGGGTTGCCGAACTACTCGCCCGGGCTGCGGCCATGGTCCCGGCTGATGTCGCCAACGAGGCCGGCGTGACGAGAGTGGACGTCCGCGAGTACCTCCACCACGACGAGTGGGAGGTCGCGCTCGACCTCCTCGCGGACCTCGACACGGGTTGGCGACCACCGACCGTTTGGTGGGATCTGCTGATCGACAGCGCCGAGATGATGGGGCTCTCTGATGCTGCGGGATGGTGCCGCTGGGGTCGGTGGGAGAGCATCCACGGGATCGTCCGCGCCGAGTTGCGGCTCCTGTCGCCCGCCGAAGGTGGCCGCCAAACGCCGATCCCGGGCAAGGGCATCCTCCGACCGCTGTGGGATATCGGCAGGCGCACGACCGCGGGCGACCCCGATTTGCTCGTGGCACGCATCTGGGTGGAGTCGGCGCTGGCGTTGCCACCGGCCGCCACCGGGTCGGTCCGCCTTGGCCCGCTGTCCCCAGCCCTCTGGAGGCACCTGCAGCCGGGCATGACGATCACCATGCACGAGGGCCGGCCCACCGTAGGAACCGCCACCATCATCGAGACGTCAAATGTGCGCTGACTCGGCACGACCGAGAGCACGCTCGACCTGATTGTGGCGGCACCGCGTAGCGCGTCGTCTGAGGCATGAGCGGACATGCGTCGCCGTCGTCGGCGCATCCGGCATCAGGGTTGCCGCCGAAGTATCCACCGGCCGCATGGACGACAGCCGTCCCGGTGAGGATACGGCGATGCTACGGAATGCTCTCCCTTCACACATGCTGCACGCCGGCGGCCGGCACCGTCGCGATCACGTAATCCTCGATCAGGTCCGACTGCAGGCCGACCATCGCGTCCCTACCGACGTAGCGGACGACGAACGTAGTCTCGCGGAGCCACGTCTCGTCATAGTCGGCAAGACTCTCTGGCATTTCACCCACGAGTCGCACCTCGTCACCCGGCTTGACCACGGCATCTGCCGGAGCCTCATCGCGTTGGATGGCCGTGATCGCACCGATGAGAGTCTTCAGCGGTTCGGTGTCCGCGCCGTAGTGCACCAGATGGCCCGCCTGGCCGAAGATGACATCGGCCTGGGCTCCGCTCAAGTCGGCGAGCGCCTCGACCGCACCGGCCGCCAGAGCCGGACTCCCCGACGTGTCCAGTTGCGCAGCCAACGCTCGGAGCAGGCGATCGATGACAAGCTCCGCGGTCTCCTCGCCCGTCATCCTGCGATGATATGACCCAGCCGACGGCACCGTCGACGGCCAGCACGTGCAGGGCCAACTCTGGTGTCATACCAGACGGCCAGTCCGTCAGCATCCGCCTCGGCATGAGCGCAAACCGCCCGCCACGGACCCGAGCCGCAGGCGCTGATACTTCGGGCCCGCCGAAGAAGTCATCGCCCAGGATGCGCTGGTCAACGCGTTGCTGGTGAGATTCGAGTCTCAGCCTTCGGAATCACATCGACGCGAGCACGGCGCAAGCCAGAGCCACGCGTCGATATGCCGGGGCCCTCTCGACCGGCGTCAACGGATCCCCGGCGGCAGCCGGCACCAGCAGGACGGGAAGCAGCGCACCCTGACCACTTCGATGTTCTCTGGGAGGTCAAGCCGGACTGCTCGCCCACATCACCGCAGGTCAGAACCCTAGGCTCTGCCCGGTGTCGGTGAGCACTTCGGGCGCGGAGAACACTTCGCCAACCTGCACCCACTCTGCTCCCACTTGCAAGGCCAGGTGATTCAGCAGCTCCTTACCGCCGTGACCTGCGCACACTCCCCTGCCAGGGGACATAGAGTGCTGTCGACTGCTGCACAAAACCGCGGAGCACTCCTTGTGAAACAGGACGCCGCAGCGACTCTGACCTGCGAAAACGAGGACCCGCAGGGCGTGAGGGGTGTAGTTCAGTGCCGTTCAGTGCCGTTGGCCGTTGTTCAACGCCGTTCAGTGCAACCGGCTGCTCCCAATCTGCTCCCCCAATCTCGGCCGCGAGACCGGCGGTAGCTGATCGACTGCCAATTACTCTCTGTCGGCAGGCCGACGCCGGCTGCGAGGAGTTTGGTACGGCACCACGTCACCTGACGCCGGCTACTCCTGCGGCACCTCGGCCGACGGGCCGTACCGAAAGGCGCAGGTGCTGCTCGACGACCATATCGCCGGCATCTCCGTGCCGTACCCGTACATCTACACCGGCGGCTGGTCCAACCCGTTCCTCTGGTACGCGATCCCCGCGCCGCGCGCCTTCAACATCCAAGCAATCCGGTACGACCGGACCCGTTCGTGGGGCTGCCCACCGACGGTGCGCGCCCCACCGGATGCGGGTGCGGACGATCGGGGCGCCGGCCGGCCAGTCGGGCTGGGGCACGCCGACGAACTTCCTGGTGTGGCGAGACTACCGCAGCACGCAGACCACCGGACTGCTCAGCCACCAGCTTGGCGCGCTGCGCAACGACGTGACAGCTACGTCGAGGGCGACACCCACCAGGTTGACGTTGACGCAGCGCACCGGTTCCGCACAGTCGGCTGGCTCGACACCTCCCACGGCCGGGTGGTGACCACCGTCGAGCAGGCCCTGGCCAATCAGAACGAGCACTACTGGGGATCGGACGAGCGCCCGGACGCCCAGCAAGTGACCTGGACCGACACCTCAACGGTGACGGTGTCCAGGCCAGGGGCACCGGGCCGCACGGCGCCTGTTACGACCGGCAGTAACGGGCGCACCGTGTTGTCGGTCGGCGAGCGCGGCAGAGTTGCAGCCGTTGTATGTTGCAGTGATGGACCTTGACGCCTTGCGGGTGAGAGCAGCTGCTATCGCTGAGCTCTATGACCGTCACAACATTGCCGCTGGTCGCGAGCCTTGGAGATCCAGCGATCTGGCCTTGGGGTTCGTCGGTGACGTAGGAGATCTAGCGAAGCTGGTGCTGGCGGTGGACGGGCGTCGGGAGACAACCGATGCTCACCAGCGCCTTGGCCATGAACTGGCGGACTGCCTTTGGTCGGTTCTGGTTCTCGCTGATCGATACCGGGTCGACCTGGCTACGGAGTTTGCACGCCTGACCGCGGCGATCGAGCAGCAAATCGGAGCAGGAGACGTTTGCGAAACAAGATAGTGTCTTCATCCTTAACATCGGTGCGCCGTCCGCTCGCACCGAACCAACGGTAGCCATGTTGGGATCGCCCTCGGGGAGGGATTTCGACAGGTCCGAGGCCACGACGCTCCACTGTCTTCGGCGGGACGCCCGTCAGCAGCCTACGGCCTGCCAGCCTCTGACCCTCCAGCCCACCAATGCGGTGGCTGGCCCGGAGCCAGCCCTTGCCGCCAATGGCTCATTCCCGGATCATGACGTGGTCCGAGACTAGTTATTATCTGCCTCTAGATCAGCTAGCCGAGCCGCCCTGCGTGGCCGGAGGCAGTGTCATTGCAAGCAGAAAAGCTGGAGTATAGGTTGAAGATCCTCGTCACTGGCGGCGCCGGTTACATCGGCAGTGTGGTGGCCCATAGCTTGTTGGCCTCAGGGCACGAGGTCGTGATCGTCGATGACCTGTCGACGGGCTACGCGGACAACCTTCCTACCGGGGTGAAATTCCACGAGATATCGATCCACGATGTCGACCAGGCCTTCACCCAGCGTGACGGCTTCGACGGGATCGTTCACCTTGCCGGCAAGATCGAGGTCGGCGAATCCGTGGTGCGGCCCGAACTGTACTGGCAGACCAACATCGTCGGAACGTTGAACCTGCTTGACTTCGCACGCCGGGCCCGCATCTCCCGTTTCGTATTCTCCTCCACCTGCTCGATGTACGACTCCTCGGGCATGGCACCGTTGACCGAGACGACGGCCGTCCGCCCGGCGAGCCCGTACGCCCACAGCAAGCACATGGTCGACACGGTTCTCGAGAGCGAGGCACGGGCTCACGGCCTGGCTGCGGTCAGCCTCCGGTATGCCAACGCCGCTGGCGCAGTTGACCGGCTTGGCGAGCGCCACGAGCCGGAGAGCCACCTGATCCCGATCGTCCTCCAAGTGGCCGCCGGCCGCCGTCCGCACCTCATGTTGTACGGGACCGACTACCCGACGCCGGACGGCACCTGCGTTCGAGACTACATTCACGTCAGCGACCTGGCCGCGGCACACCTGCTCGCCCTCCAGCACGCCGTGCCGTACCAGCATGAGATCTACAATCTCGGTAACGGCAACGGCTTCAGCAACCTGGAGGTCATCGAAACCGCCCGCGCGGTCACCGGACATCCGATCCCTGTGCATGTGGCAGACCGGCGGGCGGGGGACGCGGTCGTCAGCGTCGCGTCGAGCGAGAAGGCCCGGACCCGCCTCGGCTGGGTTCCCGCTCGTCCCGAGCTGGCAGACATCATCGGGGACGCGTGGGCCTTCGCGAAGAGTCACGAGATCGAAGAGAGATCATGATCACCGCCGCGCGCCCTCGCCTGCGTCGGCTGTTGCCGACGTCCGCCCCTGCTCGAGTGCTGGTGGTCACGACCGTGGTCAACACGATCGGCAACGGGCTCTGGGTCACCATCAGCATGCTGTATCTGACGCGGGTCGTAGACCTCGGCGCCACGCCGGTCGGTCTCGGGCTCACAGTCGCGGCGGCCGTCAGCTTCGCGGCGAGCACCCCCATGGGCTATATGGCGGACCGTTACGGCCGGCGCCGCTTGGAGCTCGCCTCCTACCTCGGCCTGGGGGCTGCTTGCGGCAGGCATGCTGGTTTTCGCTGGGCACTGTCATGGCGGGCACCGCGATCACTGTAGACACCGCGTTCGCGTACCGGTCGCTGATCGTCGCGAACGCGCTCAGCTACCTGGTGTCCGCGGCCTTCGTCACCCGTTTGGCCGAGGTGGAGCCTCTTGCACTCCGCCGATGGCGGGAAGCGCCTAATCGCGCTGCGGGACCGTCGTTCCTCACCTTCGTCGCCCTCGACGGACTCATGTCGATGCACTTCGACATCCTGAACGTGGTGCTGCCACTGTAAGCGGTGAACCGCACAGGCGCTCCGCCCTGGCTCGTCTAGGTGGCCTTCCTCACCAACACCGTCACGGTCGTGGCACTGCAGGTACGGGTGTCGAAGGTACTAACAGCCTGACCGGCGCCGCCGGGGCGAGCCGCCAAGCCGGCTTGTTCAACGGTGCCGCCTGCCTCGTCTTCGCGGTGAGCGGCCTGCCGCAGGGGTGGCTCGCGGCCGCTGCGCTGATGGTGGCGACGCTGCTGCACGTGCTCGGCGAGCTGAAGCACTCCGCCGGCGGCTGGGGTATCTCGTTCGACCTGGCGCCGGACCACGCGCACGGTCAGTATCAGGCTGCCCACTCCACCGGCGCCCAGTTTGGCCGCATGATCGCGCCGGCGGTGCTGACCTGGCTGACGCTGGACCTGGGCTGGAAGGGGCTGGGTCGTCCTAGCCTTGTGCCGCACTCGGCACCTGGGTGCAACGCACTGTCGTTCGGGCGCAGCGGCCCGAGGCGCTCGACGGCAGCCACGAGGTCGTCAGGCGAGTCGACCGTAACGGCCTCGACCGAGCTGATCCCCGCCTGCGGCAGCACCCGCCGTTGGGTGATCTGTCCCAGGGACGCTCGACGGACGATACTTCCGGCAGACCACTTTCGACGGCGATGAGGTCGGCCAGTTCCACCCTTCCATCGTGGAACGTCGTCACCCCGCCGAGGTTTTCCCTGCGAGCGAGCCGACGGGATCAGACTCGTCGAGCAGGACCACCTCCGCGAGGCGGGCCGCGGCCGCGACGGGGGCTGGCGTGGGCCACCTGTGCGCGCACCGCGATGACGAGTTCGCACAGACCGCGGGGCGGCGAGCACCAATTCGCCGATACCGACGACTGCGCCGACTCCGTGTACGACCGCGACGCGCGGGAGCGGCAGCGCCGGTTCAGTCATCGGCGGTCCCGCCGGCATCGACCGACGTCGTTTGCCCGAACCACCGGGCGGCGCACTCGGCCGCCACGGCGGCGTAGGCGCCCTCTAGGAAAAGCACGTCGATCGGGAACTCGATGCCGAATGCGGCCTCGATGCGCTCCGTCAGCCTGATGGCGGATAGAGAGTCACCGCCAAGGTCGGAAAATTCTGGTCGGGAGCAGCCTCGCTCACGCCCAGCTCCGCACACCAGGCCACCTCCAAGGCGGTGCTCAGCTCGCTGTCCATCCGCATTCCTTTGGATGAAGGGTCAAGTGGTCAGGCGGCGCCGGCGAGGCTGCGCAGCCACAACTCGACGTTGAGCCATTGCCAGATGCCGAGGTAATGGTTGCCCTCACCTCGACGGTGCTCCTCCAGGTACCGCAGGATCGGCTCGCGTTCGACGATGCCCTGCTCGACGATCAACGCCGACGCGAGCACATCGCGGATGTCGTCGTGAACGTCCGTCCGGAACCACGTCGCAGTGGGCACATTGATCCCCTGCTTGTCGGCACGGTCGAGAACCGCGTCCGGAACGAGTCCGCGCATACTCTCCCGTAGCACCCACTTACGCACTCCGTGGCGCAGCTTGTACTCGTCGGGCAGCGCGAAGGCCAGCTCGACGATGCGGTGGTCCAGGAAGGGTGGACGTGTTTCCACGCTGAAGGCCATGCTGCTCCTGTCCTCCGGGCACAGCACGATCGGAATCGTCTCGTACGCCAGCTCTTGGTAGAGCTTCGCCGCCAGGTAGCCGCGATCGCGGAAGACATTGACGCGGGCGATGCCGGAGCGACCGGTCGCGGAGAAGTCACGGCCGAGAACGTCCGCGTACCGCGCGGGGCGCACCCTGGTCGCGATCGCCGCACCGGTGCCATCGGAGAAGTACTGCACCACGGGGTCAGCGTCGGTCACGATGGGGCCGGCTAGGGCGGCGAGGGCACCCGATGACACCAGCTCCCCCGCCCGACCCGACCGTTCGGCTGCGTGGTAAGCGTCGTGGTGGGCGTACCCGGCGAACAACTCGTCCCCGCCGTGCCCGGTGAGCACGACGCGGAAGCCCTCCGACGCCACCGCGGACATGAGACGCCAGTGCGCATACCAGGTCTGGGTGAACAGCGGGACGTCGTGGGCGGCCACGATCCGCTGCAGCGTGGGCAGGAAGTCATCCGGCCCGATCGCCACGTCGACGTGACGGCCGGGAAGCGCCCGACGTGTCTCGGCGATGTAGGGCCCCTCGTCAGAGCCGGTGCGGAACCGGGCGGAGAAGGTGGCCAAACCGGCATGCGAAGCTCGGCCCGCCGCGGCGGTTACCGACGCTGAATCGACCCCTCCGCTGAGCAACACGGCAACGTCGGTCGAGGCCCGCATTCGGATCCTCACCGCGTCGAGCAGCAGCTCCCGTAACCGTTCCGTTGCCTCCCGCTCGTCGGCCGGCGTCCAGACGTTGCTCGGATCTAGGTGCCAGTAACTCGACGCGGTCAGCTGACCGTTTGCGTTCAGCCGGTACACGTGCCCGGGCCGGACCTGCCGAATGCCCTCGTAGAAGCTCTCCTCCTCCTCGTGCACCCAGCGGTAGTTGTGTGCGAGGTAGCGGTACAGCATCTGCTGGTTGGGACGCAGCTCCACCTCGGGATGTCCAGCGAGGACCTTGATTTCCGAGCCGAACACGAACGAACGCGCGGTACGGACGTAGAACAGGGGCTTGATGCCGAGACGGTCACGGGCGAGGGTGAGCACTCGTGTGCTGCGGTCGTAGACCGCCAGGCTCCACATGCCGTTGAGGCGAGAGAAGCACCTCTCGCCCCACTCGCGGTAGGCATGCAGCACGACCTCGGTGTCAGTGTCCGTGTGGAAATCATAGCCTCGCCCGCGCAGCTCATCACGAAGCTCCACGTAGTTGTGGATCTCACCGTTGAAAACCATCCAGAGGTGGCCGTCGTCGGTGGCGACCGGCTGTAGACCATCGGACGGCTCACCGACGATGGACAACAGCCGGTGCGCCAACCCCGCGTGCGCCGGCCGGCCGTCCTCGGCCGAAGCGCCACGACGAACCTCGTCGCCGTCGAATGTGACCAAGCCGCATCCGTCCGGGCCGCGGTGGCTTATCAGGTCGGCCATCTTGCGCAGGACCGGCTGCATCTGGACAGCACCGTTGAAGCTGGTCACACCTGCGATTCCACACACGTCAACCAATCCCGTTCTCTCGTGCTCGGCCTGCTACCGGGTGTGCCGCTCGATGGTGTGGAGCAGCTCGTACGCCCGAGGAAGGAAGGTCGGCGCCCAGGCCCGCAGACGCGGGCTGTCGGTCCGTCCGCTGAAGTACCTGACCAGGGCCAATGACCGGGCTGCCACCATCAGTTCCAGCGACGCCTCCGCCGATGCGGGCAGGGGGCGCACTGTCCTGTAACCGGCCAGCAGGGCGTCCCGCGCCGCCTTCCCGGAGCCGTTTAGATACGGCCAGAGAAGCGCGACCGCTAGGTCGTACACGTGCAGGCCCCACCCACAGTCATCGAAGTCGATCAGGCCGACGCCGTCGTCGGTCGTCAGGACGTTGCTGGGGTTGAGGTCGCCGTGGATCAGACCCCAGTTACCGTCCTCGCTATTCAGCTGCGCCATCGCGTCACGTGTGCGCGCAGCCATCTCGTCCAGACACCGTCGGTCGACGGGGGCGACGTTTTCGAGCGCAGCGATCCACCCAGCGCCCGCACTGGCACCCCACTTGCTCCAGGTCCGGTCGCCCGTGCGCCACATCCCCGTCCCGACCAGCGCCTCCCAGTCCCACTTTGGGCGGGACAGACCAAGTCCGGCCGCCTCCGGTCCCAGGTTGTGCAGAGCAGCGACTACCACGCCCAGCTGGTGCAAGCTTGTCCAGGACTGCCGGGCACCCGTCGAACCGGGATGCCCGTCGACCCACTCGAACACGGCGATCGGCCGTACGTCCGCCCCGTCGGATGGAGGCAGCGCAGCAAGCGGATCGCCATCGAGGCGAGGCACAGGTACTGGCGTCGCGGCCGGCAGCCGGCTGGCGAGGACGTCCAGCAGTGCCAGCTCCGACCGCACGGAGTCCAGGTCGTGGTAGTCGGGCCGGCCCACTCGGACCACGCGGTTCAGCGTTCCCCGGCCGGCCACCCTGCCCACCCAGCGAAAGGTGAGGTTTTCCGAGTTCTTTAGCAGGCTCAGCGTACCGTCATACATGCCGAAGGCCGGCAGTACACGGGCGTCGAGAGCGGCCGCGATCCGCTCCGCTTCCTGTGAGCGCAGATTGTCCGGCGATGCCGCGGTCGATCGCATCACTGCTTCAGCAGCCGGTCGAGCAGAGCCGCAACATCGTCGAATACCGCCACCGCGCCAGCCTCCATTAGCTCGGCAGTGTCCGCCCCGCCGGACCGCACGCCGACCCCGACTGCTCCGGCCGCAGTCGCCGCCTGCATGTCCCACACGCTGTCGCCGACCACGGCGGTCCGCCGCACGTCCACCGACAAGCTCTCCGCGGCAGCCAGGAAGAGGTCCGGCCACGGCTTGGCCCGGCCGACCTCGGAGAGAGTGACCACCACGTCGGACGGGGCAATGGCGAGCCGCTCCAGCAACGGCCCCGCCGTCGACCGCTCCCCGCTGGTCGCCACCGCCCACGGCATCCGCCGTGCGCGCAGCGTGGCGAGCAGCTCAACGGCGCGGTCAAACGGTCCGACACTAGCGCTCATCTGCGCGAACACCGCCGCCTTAATGGCGCGAAGCTGGCTCAGTTCGTCGGGGTCAACGGGCCGGGTCGACACCCGCCTGAGGAAATCGGCAGCGCCGAGCCCGACGCACTGCCGTACCCGCCAGGTCGGCACGCTGATCCCGACACTGTCCAGCGCGACCTTCCATCCCACCGCGTGCTGAAAGACGCTGTCGACGAGCGTCCCATCCAGATCGAACAGATACCCGTCGACGTCAAAAATCATCATTTGTGTCCGCTTCTGTAGCAATGAGGGGGAAGCACCCACTCTGCTGCCCCGGCTCGTGCTCCTCGGCCGGATCTTGGTCGAGTACGAACGAGATCATTCGTTCGTACTCCTCGACGAGCAGCTGCACCACGGGCGTCGCCAGTTCTCCGGGGTGGTAGCGGAACTGAGTGGACAGCACTTCGCCGGACAGGTCGCACACGACCTTGAGCATGTACGGTTGCCGCTCTCCGCCGGACAGCCCTATACCGAGGTCTACGTCGGCGAGCCGCAGCACACTGGCGCATGTACCGGCATCGTCGACCAGCCGCAGGTTGAGGGACACGGCCGGTTCCGGCATGTCCCGCAACTCCGACCTGACGGCCGGGTCGGGATAGTGGTCCCGCGCCCACCGTCCGATCAGTCGAGAGCCGGGGATGTCGGCCAGCGACCGCGCGGTGGCGGAGAGGACGCGCGGTGGCGAGACCGCGTCCCCCAAGTCGAAGAACGTGGAGACGTACTCCGCGAGCCAGCCGACGGTCCGAGACAGGTCTGGTCCCGAACGGATCTGGTCACGACCGTTGATGACAACGTCGATCAGGGTCGCGGTCGCCCCGAGCACCGTGACGAGTCCCATGTTGATCGCACTCGTGATCACGGTTTCGTACCCCCGCTGCCGCAAACGACGACGTCGAGCCTCGTCAGCCACCGCGCAGGTTGAACGGATGGTGGCGATCTCCGCGAGGGGACGTGGGTGCACATCGCTTGACCGCAGCGCGTCGGGTAACCGATCCCACGGACGCCCACGCCAGTAGGTCAGGTACCGCGCCGCCTCATCTGACGTGGTGTGGTTGATCGCGAAGCTCACCCACGCCCTCATCGAGGTCGCCGGCCTCGGCTGGGCGGCCAGGCCCTGCCGTGCCCGCTGCAGCGCCTCCTCTAGGTCGGCGTGGATAACATCCCAGCTCAGCCCGTCGAACATGAGGTGGTGCAGGACGGCCAACAGCCCCCACGGCCGTCCACCGTGGGCGAGGATCCGGAAGACCGCGACGCTGGCTGTCGCCAGGTCGACCTCGGCGCGCGCCTCGTCCGCCGTCGCGCGGACGGCGTAGTGCCGGTCCGGCGGCACTTCCACCACACGAACCGGCAACTGGTGATCGGCGACCGCCACGATCTGCTGCCGAGGTGGCGTCGCAGTCACGTCGATCCGGGAACGCAACGATCCGTGCCGCGCAACGACGGCGCCGAGGGCCGCCAGAACCTGCCCCTCGGTAACGGCCTCATGGATGGTCAGTAGCTGCGCGACCGTCAAATCGTTCAGCCGGGTCGTCCTGGCCAGGGATAGCTGCTGAATGGGCGTGAGCGCGAACGGAACGACCTCGTCGCGGTCGCTGCCCGCATCGCTATTCCTCGTGGCGAGTTCGACAAACTGGCGCAGGTTGGCGCACTCGAAGATCTCCGGCAGTCCGATCGACAGGCCCCGCTGCTGGGCACGCCTGGCCAACCTAATGGCTAAGAGCGAGTCGCCGCCAAGGTCGAAGAAGTTGTCGTCTGGATCCACGTGTGGACGGTCCAACACCTCGCACCACAGCTGGCTGACCTGCCCCTCGAGACTATCCATGCCCATCAGCTAACACCTCCGGTGGAATGACCTGCGCCGCCCACCGCACAGCGACCCGCACGATGTCCCGCACCACTGCGGGCACGTCGAGGATCAGCGTCTGCAACTGTGACCGCCGTAGCGGGACAGCTACTAGGCCACCTAGTCGTAGCCGCAGACAAGGCACAGGCAGAACGTCTTGTAAGTACCGAACGGCCGCAGCAAGTATGTCGGCCGCGCAGACGCTGAGGCACCTCGCCGGCTTGCCGTGACCACGAGCGGAAGTGCACCGTGCCGGCTCCAGCGTAGGGCAAACAGAGCCGAGCATTGCCCGCCGCATGGCGCGTCGGAGCAGGATCGAGGCAGACGAACCTACTGCACTCCATCTGGTCCTTCCAGCTGCGAAATCTGGCCGTGCAGTCCGTTGCGGGACAGGTCGACCGGAACATTGGAGGCGTTCTCGAGAACGTCCCGCCAGTAGCCGATGGTTCGGTAGCCCACCGAGTCGGACACCCCGAAGAGTTCGCCGCGCGGCCCGACGAACAGGTATCGGCCCACCCGGTCCGTCTGCTCCTGCCCGACCATGTGACCCGGACCGATAATGGTGCGAGCCTCGGCCAGCGCTCGACGAAATGTGGCATTGTCCACCTGATGCTCGTCGCTGCTGTCGAGCCCGATGCCTGCCGCGACGAACTGGTACAGCTTCCAGCGGTCCCATACCGGCCGCCGGTCCGACAGGAGGTAGGCGATGTTGGGGATGTCATCGGCGTTCACCGCGCTGACGACCGTGCGTACCGTGATTTGCACCGCTGGCGCGGCCCTTCGGACGGTGTCGAGAGCGCTCAGCGCCGCATCGAATGCAAGGTCCGCCAACTTCCCTTGCCGCATCTTAGCGTTGACCGCCACGTTGGAGCCGTCGATCGGAATGCCGATCTCGTCAACGTAGCGCAGGAGATCCTGGTGGCGACCCAGCCGGATGCCGTTGGTGGACAGCGTCACCCGGAAGCCTTCCTCGGAGGCGTGCCGCAGGAGTCCTCCTATGTCTCGGCGCAGCAGCGGCTCGCCCCCCGTGAACACCACGGCCGACGTGCCGCCAGCCCTAAACCGGGAGAGCAAATCTTTCCATTCGGCGGTGTCGAGCCCGTCGCGGATGTCGTGATCGGGCCCCCAGCAGAAGGTGCACCGAAGGTTGCAACGGGCGGTGGGGTTGATGTCGATAGAGCTGGGATAGGCGAAGGGAGGACCCGGCTCGCGAGTCCCGCTCTCACGAGAGTCGTTGGCCACTGAGCTCCCCTGAGACGAACTTGACAATCTCCGGCCCGTACTCTTCGTCCTGCACGGCCGCGAGGGCGGAAATGCGGAGAAAGTTCGACCAGTCCCCGATGTCGACAGAACACTCGCCGGGCCACATCGGCGCGGCCCATACGGCCTTCGTCGGGGTGACCAGCCGCGCCGCCGAGGAGACGCGCACCTCGCCGTCAGGGCCGACTGGGGTTCGGCGCATGACGTCCAGCATGTCGGGCGACAGTGCCCAGTAGCCACGGGGAACGAGCACGCTCAGCCGACCGCTCTCGCTCACCGGTGCGGGCGCGCTCAGATCGATCGGGAAGGGATCACGGTCCTGCGGGTCGGCCGCGGTGGATGCGATGAGTGGAATGTTCAGGGCCGGTGCCCCGACGGCCATCTGCCGGGGCACCCACTCAGTTAGTGCAATCGCCATCACCGACCGCTGCTCGAAGGCGGCGACCAGGCGCTGGAGCGCCGTCAGCGGAGAGGCGCTGGTGGCCGGCTTCCCCATGTAGCAGTCGGGGCTAGCGAACATAAAGCCGGAATCACCGATCCACTCGGCCGCGTGCAGGATCGCACCCGCCGACCCACGCAGATCAGGGCCCTGCACCACGTAGGAGATATCAACGCCCAAGGCCTTGCCGTCGCCGAAGTAGTCCATGATCGCGTCTCGGCGGAAGTCGACCACCACCATGACCTCCTCGATGCCCGCCATTCGCAGGTTGGAGATCACATGCTCGAGAATGGGGGTGCGCCCGATCGGCAGCATCGGCTTGGGCACGGTGGCGGTCAGTGGCCACAGGCGCGACCCGGTGCCGGCGGCCGGGATGACGGCCTTGCAAATCCTCACTCCGGCCGTCCCTGCGCGGCGCAGCCAACGGCGCCCGAGGCGTCCGTCCACTCCATCCACCGCCCGTGAGGGTCGATGAACGCGAGTTCCGCTTCGGCCACCCGGACGCCGTCGCGATACTCGGCGAACAACAGCTGCGTCGAGCGCTTGCCGAAGTCTCCGAGCGTCACCTCGAACACGGGCCGGGACAGGCTGGCCCGTTCCAGGATCGCGCGTGCCGTGTCCCTACCGTCGGCGAAGGCCTGGTTGACTACGAAGGAGAAGAGGACGCACACGGGTGACGAGTCGTCCGGCAACCCGCTCAACACCTCGGGCAGCACAATGCCTGCGTCACCAGCACGCAGGTCCAGAACCGCCGCCTTCGCGACGGCCGCCGCCGCATCGAACAACGGCAGCCGGTCGACGTGGTCGGCGAAGATCAACGCGCGTACCCACGCGGCCTCGTCGGGGTCGGCGACATCGACCGGGAACAGGTCGAGGCCGATCCGGCTTAGCGGTGTGGGAATCGAGTCGCCGATCGGGGGTTCCAGCTCACCGCGCAGCTGACAGTTGATGACGACAGGGCTCGCCGGGTCACCGAGCTCAGCCCCGTTGGAGTAGAGATATCGGAACCGCTCGACGCACATGACCAGCCCGGCGCTGGCCCCGACGTCGATCAGGTGAAAGCGCCCGGCACGCCCCATCACCTCCTGTAGGGCCGGCAGGATTAGCCCAGCGCGCCGTACCTCGTTGGACTGGACGGTCCGCTTGGAGATGATTTCTCGGATTTGATCGCCGTAACTGCGTGAGAAGTCCTGAAGCTGAGCGAACGCCTCGTCGTAGTCACGGGAGTAGCTGTCCGGGCTGACGCTGGGGTAGAACTTGGCCAGTGGGTGATCGGTGCCTGAGAGCAGGAGGTAGTGCACAGCGCCGAAGTACATGTTCGGCGCGGGCTGCCCGCCCCTGACATTCAGCGCGAGCTTGAGGATGCCCTCTTCCTTGGACGCAGCAGCCGCCAGGTGCTCATAGAGTTCCGACGAGCCGCGGCACAGCTTCTCGGAGAAGTGCATGAACTGCGCCGACAGGGTCTCCAAGGTCTGCTCGGCGTGGCGGTCGTATTTCTGGTGAAGGCTCATGCTCGGCTCCCGGAACGCTCGAAGACGTAGCCCCGCTCGACCAGCGTGTCGGCGAGGTCGAAGGGCTTTTCCAAGTTGCCGCGCCGCTTCTCGGTGTCAGCGTTCATTTCGCTGACGATCGTGGCGGCCATCGCCTCCGCGAGCATGCGCGGCACGGCGACAACGCCGTCGTCGTCGCCGAGGATGACGTCGCCCGGCGCTACAGTCGCCCCGCCGCACACTACCTGGACGTTCACCGCGCCCATCTCCGCCAAGGGATACGAAAAGTTGCGCGGCGTAACAGCGCGGACAAACGTTGGAAAGCCGACGCGCCGGATGTCGGCCGCGTCGCGAGTAGCGCCGTCGATGATGATGCCCGCCAGACCACGGGCAGCCATCTGCCTGGCCGTGTACTCGCCGAAGCAGGCGCGGTCCTCGACACCGCCGGCAGCCACCACGAGGACGTCGCCCGGCTTGGCAAGATCGATCGCCATACGCCGGACGGAGACATCTGCTCCGAGTACCGTGACAGCGGTACCGCACACCTTCATGCCCGGCAACAACGCCGAGATCCGCGGCGACATTGCGCCGTACTTGCCGAGCTTGTCCAGCACGAACCCGGTGTAGCACTGCGCCAGTGCGGACACCGCCAACGGCGATGTGCGCTCGATGTCGCACACGATACGACCGGCTTGTGGATGATTTTGGGCAGCCGCAACCACCGCAACCTCCCCCGTGAGTCAGTACAACCGCGACGGATGGTTGGGCCGGCGCGACAACGGACGAAAAGGTAGCAGCGACCTTACGTGACAGCAACATCCGCTTTGCGGAAACGTCCACACCCGAGCAAGAGCCCACGAAAGCAGCGAATTCGGATGAAGCGGCTGAGCTCAGCGTTCAGACTTGCCGACAAAGGCATAAGGATCGCCAAAGTGGCAGGCGGGCAGTGATCAAGAGGGAGCCGCCACGTCTCACCAGCGACGACTTCGGCGAGCCGCCCCTCAGTGAGCCATTTTCATCGTGACGGTGCAGGTCACGGGCGGTGCGGGAAGGCCGGTGTCTATGTAGGACGAGGCTCCCGGTAAGACAGCAGTCGACCAAGATCAGATGCCCCAACCGGGAGCCTCGCTGTGCTGTCGGGGTACTCGTTGGAGTGCAGAGGTGAGTACGGCTGATCTTGCAGAGGTCATGCGTCGTGTTGGGCGCCTTGTTCGTCACGGTGGGTTGTGTTCTGCAGGCGTAGGCGGGTGAGGCCGAGCATGTCGATGAGCCATCCAGGTCCGCCGGTGATGCCGCGGGCGCGGAGATGGATGTCGACCTCGTGGTGGGTCGCCGGCCCGGTGTTGGCGAGGAAGTCCTCGCAGATCTGGAGCAGGAGCTGCAGCAGGTCGCGGTGGTTGGTGTTGCTGGTGGTCGCGAGGTCGTCCGGGTTGGCCGGGGTGGGCATCAGGCGACGTTCTCGATGGCGGTGAGGCGGTTCTTGAGTCGGTAGCTGGGGCCGTTGATGGGGACGACGTCGCAGTGGTGCAGGAGCCGGTCGAGGATGGCGGTGGCCAGGACCTCGTCGCCGAAGACTTGGCCCCATTCGCCGAAGCCCTTGTTCGAGGTCAGCAGGGTGGAGCCCTTCTCGTAGCGTTTGGAGATCACCTGGAAGACGAGGTTGGCCTCAGGGCGTTCGAGGGGTTGGTAGCCCACTTCGTCGATGACCAGGACGGTGGGGCGTAGGTAGGTCTGCAGCTTGGGGGCCAGCCGGCCGATCGCGTCGGCGGCTTTGAGGTGGCGGACCATGTCGTCGAGGGTGGTGAAGTAGACGGTGAACCCGGCTCGGCAGGCGGCGACCGCGAGGGACACCGCGATGTGGGTCTTGCCGACGCCGGGCGGGCCGAGGAACGCGACGTTGGCTTTGGCCTGCACGAACGCAAGGGTCGCGAGGTCACGGACCTTGCGGGGGTCCAGGTCGGGTTGGAAGCTGAAGTCGTAGTCGTCGAGGGTCTTGTGGTGCGGCAGCTTCGACAGGCGTAGCCCGGCGCGGAAGCGGCGTTCGTCGCGGACGGCGAGTTCCTCTTGCAGGACGAGGTCGAGGAACTCCAGGTAGCCCATGGCCTCGGTGTCGGCCCGGCCGGTGAGTTCCTGCAGCGTCTTGCCCAGGTGAGGCAGGCCGAGTTTGGTGGCGCTGGCGTGGATGCGGTTGGTGACCAGCTCACTCACGTCGAGACGTCCTTCAGGTGTGGGCGGTGGGTGAACGGGCTGGCCGCAGCGATCTGCTCATAGACCGACAGCGGGCGGGCCTCGACGGCGATCTGGGCGGCGGCGGCCCGGTTGAGCAGGGCTTGCAGCGGTCCCTGACTGCTGTCGTGACGGGCGGGCCGGCGTGTGGTCGGCTGCCCGCTGTCGGGGTCGCCGGTGGTGACGGCACGGGTGTTTCCGTCGGGCAGACCATCCCAGTGGCTCTCGTCGACGACGCGGGCGCCGCGGCCGACGGCCCGCTGGTGCGTGGCCAGCAGCGTGGTGCCGTCCAGGCCGGGAACGGTCGCGTGGATGGTGATCGTGGCGGCGGTCGCCCGGATCTCCACGAGTTGACGGTGGCGGACCCGTCGGGCCGGCACCGAGTAGAGGTTGCCGGCATAGGCGACCAGGCAGTCCTTGCCGACGTGCCGCAGATGCCGGTCGGCGACCACATACGCCCGGGCGGGGATCGGTCGCAGCGCGGCGTGGTCGCGGACCGCCCGCACGCCGATGATCTCGCCGTGGGTGCGATGCCGCACGGCCCGCCGCTGCGGCACCCACGCCACGAACGTGGCATCGAGCTCGGCCAACGACGCAAACGCCCGCCCGGCCAGGACATGATCACGAACGATGGTGACCTGCCGTTCGACCCGCCCTTTGCCGGTCGGCCGATAGGCGGCCAGCACATCGATGTCGAAGTCGTAGTGCCCGGCGAACGCGACCGCTTCCGGGTGCAGCGGCACCGCCTGGCCCGGGGCGACGTGCCGACGGACCACAGTCTTGGTCCGGTCGTAGACGACCACCCCCGGGACCCCGCCGAAGTGCGCGAACGCCCGCCGGTGACACTCCCAGAACGCGGCCAGGTCCTGGCTGGTGGTGAAACAGCAGAACGGATCCCGCGAGTACGACAACACCATGTGAAACGAGTACACCTTCGGGATCCCGACGTGAGCCAGGATGCCGCCCTCGTCGCCCCAGTCCACCTGCGCCTGCGCACCCGGAACAACCTCGAACCGGCGGTGCAGCCCGGCCAGCTGATCCGGGCTGATCCCCAACTCCGCAGCGATCCGCGGCCGGGCCTGCTGCAGATACAACTTCACCCGCTGGTAGTTGCCGGTGAACCCGTACTGCTCGACAAGACGTTCATGAATCACCGTGCCCTTGAGCAGCAACTCCGCCCGCAACCACGTATCGACCACGTGCGCGAACACGTCGATCAACTGCCCACGAGCCGGCCGCGCCCGAACCGCCGGCGCCACCTCGCCGCCACCAGCAGCCAGGTACTTCTTGACCGTCCGCCAGTTCAGGCCCGTCTCACGAGCGATCTCCGAGACACTCGCACCAGCCTCGTGCAACGCCCGGAACCGGCGCACATCCAGCCACCGCTGCTCATCCAACGCCCCCACCGCCAGCCGCCCCACGCCGGTCCGATCACGACCCGAGCAGCCTCACCCTCAGTCACCCGCCGACGACGGACAAACAGTGCGCACCTCTGCAAGATCAGCTGTACCTAGCTCTGCACTCCAGGCCGTACCCCGACATGTGCTGTCTTACCCTGCCGCGATTCCGTTGTCCACCCGCAGCCTGAACCACCTCGCCGCCCTCATCCGAACCCGCCGCCAGCAGCAACGGTCTC
>NZ_VISU01000032.1:0-49736 GCF_007827625.1 Micromonospora sp. CNZ297
CAGCACGGTGGTGAGTCTGGGCCGCCCCCGACGAACCACCGTGGTGGTGGGCGCCCGGTGGACCGGCCCCGCGGGGGGGCGCCCCCCCCCCCCCCCCGGGGCCCCGGGGGGGGGGGGCCCCGCCGCCCCCCCCCCCCCGCTTCCGTTCCCGACGAGCTTCCAGGAGGACGCCGTGCGCGACTACACGATCTACCGCGACGCCAACCGCGTCCGCTGCTACCGCGACGCCACTGGCGTCACCTGGCACGCCGACTGCCGCTGCGGCGGCGTGATCGGCGCACCGTGCCCCGTCTGCAACCCGACCAGCCCTGAGCCCCAGGAGGCCAAGATGACCGACCTGATCTGCACCGAGCGCCTTGTGATCCCGACCTTCAACGCCGAGTTCGTGCCCGAGGAGGACGGCGGCCCGTGCGCGGGCGGCGCGGTCGCCCGCGTGGTGATCGAGCACGACGGCGAGAAGTGCGGGGACGGCGGGCTGTGCCTGTTCGACCCGGAGGAGGGCGTGGAGCTGGACCCGTGGCGGCAGACGCGGCTGCTGTGCGCCGACCACCTGCACGAGCACGAGCGGGCGGTGGCCGAGCGCGGCGAGCTGGTGGGGGAGACGCTGACCCACCTGTGACGACCGAGGAGAGCCGCCCGGGACCCCCGGGCGGCCTCGACCTGTTGGAGGGGAAACCGATGGAGAGCAAGACGGTGCCGGGCGTGCCGGCACTGCCGACCGGCGGCCGTGCCGCCGAGGCCGCCGGGTAGGCCGGCGTGGTTCACGTGGAGAAGGTCGACGTGCCGGAGCGGCCCAGCCGGGGCGCGTGGGTGTCGGTGTGGCTGGCGTTCGGTGCCGGCATCGTCGCGTCGCTGGCGGCGAACATCGCGCACGCCGGTGCCGATGCCGGCGCGAAGGCGGTCGCCGGGTGGGCGCCGCTGGCGCTGCTGCTGTGCTCGGAGGTGATGACGCGGGTGCCGGCACCGCGGCACCGGCTGTTGAAGGCGGCGCAGGTCCTCGGGACGGTGATCGTCGCGGGCGTCGCCGCGCTGGCGAGCTACCGGCACATGCGGGGCCTGGCCCTGGAGTACGGCGAGGACAACCTGACGGCGAGCACGCTGCCGCTGTCCGTCGACGGCCTGGTGGTCGTGGCGTCGATCGGGCTGGTGGTGCTGTCGCAGATGCGGCGGGCGGCGATCGCGGCCGAGCGTGCCGCCGCCCTGGCGGCTGCCGTCTCGGCGCGGCCGGTGCCGCCCGCCCCGGTGCCGCCGCCCCCGGTGCCGGCGCCGGTGCCGCCGCCCGAGCCGAAGCCGGTGCCGCCGGCCGCCGTGCCGGAGCCCGTGCCGGTGCCGGACCCGGAGCCCGAGCCGGTGCCGGGTGCCGTCGAGCCGGACCCGGTGCCGCAGCCCGAGCCGGAGCCGGTGCCGCAGACGGCGCGGGTGCCGCTGCCGGCGCTGGACGTGGTGGTGCCGCCGGAGCCGTGGCCGGCGCAGCAACCGCTGCCGCTGCCGGACCCGGTGCCGCCGGACCCGGCGGCCGACGAGAACGCGGCTGCCCGGAACGCGTGGCGGGACTCGCTGGCGGCCGGGGAGCCGCTGACGGGCAAGGCGCTCGGCGACCGCTTCCGGCGCAGCGAGCGGTGGGGCCGCAACCGCATCACGGAGGCGAAGGCGGAGCTCCAGGCAGAGCAGGAGGCCGGCGGCGACGTCGCCGGCGAAACCGACCAGCAGGACGCCCGGGTGCCGGTCGGCGCCGGGGTCGAGTAGAGGAGGAGCGACAGATGATGTCGATGGCGATGATGCAGGCGATGCGCGCGGCGCAGTTCGACGAGGCCCCGTACGCCTGGGTGCTGACCCGGGACCGGGACCACGAGCTGCACGGGACGGCGGAGTCGGAGGTCGGGACGAGCGGGCCGAGGAAGGCGACCCCGGAGATGGTCGAGCGGGCGCGGACGGAGGGCCGCCGGTTCCGGCTGCTCGACGAGGGCGACATCGACGCGGGCGCGATCGCGGACGGGAAGGACGTCGACTCGGGCGAGCGCGGCGTGGTGTACGAGGGGCTGATCTGGACGGCGGGGGAGCCGGGCGGCGAGGAGGACTTCGGGCCGCTGTACGACTTCGGCCAGCCGAACTACGGGTGCGTCGAGATCCAGTACCACGACGGCGAGCGGTGGGTTTCGCTGTAGTGGCGAGCTATCCGGCCGCAGTGGTTGAATGTGACCGGCCCCATCCCAGGGGGCTGTGCGGGTCGCGGGGCCGGTTAGGAGAGCCGTCGGGGGACAGCAGGAACTGACCGGCCCCCGCGACGAGCGCACATGGGGGCGCGCCCCGATCGTTGGGGCCCAAACCGTTGAGAGCCCCGGACCCCAGCACAAGGGGGGTCCGGGGCTCTTGCGTCCCCGAGTCGCGCCGCGCGGGTGTACGGGTACGGTGTCGGGAACGTGACTGTCACGCGTCGGTAACTCCTAGGTGCCTGTAGGTAGTACGGTGCCGTGGGGCACTGTTACCCTCTAGGTCGGTCGAGTTCAGGCCGTTTTCTGGAGGTCGAGACGGTGCGGTGCTACGGGTACGACGAGACAGGCCGAGAGATCATCGAGGCCGAGGCGGCGGTGATCCGCGACGTCGTGAAGCGCATCCTCGACGGGGAGAGCATGCGCTCGACCGTCGCGGACCTGCGGGCGCGGGAGATCATGACGTCGGCCGGGCGTCCGTGGACCCAGCAGTCGCTGTCGCGGCTGCTGCGCAACCCGCGGCTGGCGGGCCTGCGCACGTACAAGAGCGAGGTCGTCGGCAAGGGCCCCTGGGACCCGATCATCGACATGCCGACGCACCGGAAGCTGTTGAAGCTGCTGGACGCCCCGGAGCGCAAGCAGCCGTACGCCACGAACGTGCGGAAGTACCTGCTGTCGGGCGGGTTCCTGGTGTGCGGGTTCCCGCTGGAGGACGAGGACGGCGCCGGCGCCCACCAGTGCGGGAAGCCGCTGTACACGCAGCCGAGCAACAGCGGCAAGCGCGGCTACGTCTGCCGGGCCGGCAGCCCCAGCTACGGCTGCGGGCGCATCCGGATCGCGGCGGAGAGCCTGGAGGAGGAGGTCGCCGCCCGGGGCCTCGCCCGGCTGGCGTCGCCGAAGGTGCGGGCCCGGCTGGAGCGCGCGGTCGGCTCGGTGCTGAACGGCGCGGAGACGATGGAGAACGTGCTCCAGGCGATCGAGGACCGGCTGGCCGAGGCCGGGCAGGCGTACGCGCGGCGGGAGATCAGCCTGGTGACGCTGACGTCGATCGAGGCCGAGGCGAAGCGGGAGCAGAAGCAGGTGCGGGAGCGGATCGCGCAGGCGCAGCGGTTGCAGGCGCTGCCGGCGACGACGCCGGAGGGCCTGGCCGAGTGGTGGGTCGACGCGCCGCTGGAGCGGCGGCGGGAGCTGCTGGCGTTGGTCCTGGACCGGATCGTGGTGAAGCCGGCGACCCGTGCCGGGGCCACGCAGCTCGACGTGGACCGGCTCGAGTTCGTCTGGAAGTGACCGCCCAGACACTGCCCCCGATCCGTACATCGTCCAACCAGGACGCCGCGTAACAGGGATTCGGGAAAAATTCTTTCAGGGTGGACTTCTGACCTGTACTGATCGGTAGCCACCTGCCTATGATCCCCGTCATCCACCGATCTAAAGGGGCTGGTGAAGCCGCGCGCCCTATCGGGCCGCAGTGGGATGGCTGTCGCATCGAGAGACGGATGACGGGGAGCAGGGCGTTGCAGCGGAAGCGCACGATCGAGGTCCAGACGCTGGCGGAGCGGATCGAGGCCGAGCTGGCGTCGGGGCGGGTGGATGACGCCGACCTGAGCGACGAGCAGGTGGAGAAGGTGGCGGCCGTGTTGGCGCCGCCGCCGCCCGTCGAGCTGCCCCCGCCGCCCGAGGTGTCGCCGCCAGTCGAGGCGTCGCTGTCGTTCGAGCTGTCGTTGCCGGTCGAGCTGTCGAGTGTGGCCCGGGGGGCAGCTCGGCGGGTGCGGCGGACGGTGTGCAGGGTGACCGCCGCCCCGGCGATCGTGGCGCTGGCGGAGTGGATGCCGCGTGCCGACGACGGGATCAGGTGCTCGGTGCTGGCCTCGTGACCTACGTCGCGGCCTACATAAAATATTGACGGCAAGATCGTCTTTTGACTACAATGAATGTGTACGCACCGCGCGTACATGTTCACTGTGGAGGAAGACGATGGTTGCGACTGCGACTGCGACTGCGGAGAAGCCGGCGAAGACGGCGAAGCCGGTGCTGCGGGTGATCCCCGTCGGGAAGATCGAAGCGGACCCGGACCAGCCGCGCAAGCAGTTCACCGAGGAGGAGCTGGCCGAGCTGGCGGCCTCGATGACGAAGCTCGGCCAGCTCCAGCCGGTCGCCGTGCGCAAGCTGCCGAAGGCGGGCACCTACCGCCTGGTCGTCGGCGAGCGGCGCTGGCGGGCCGCCCAGCAGGGCGGCATCGAGGAGCTGGCCGCGATGGTGTGGGAGATGGACGACGAGACGGCGTTCATCGCGCAGGTCGCCGAGAACGTCAACCGGCAGGACATGACGCCGATGGAGGAGGCGGCGGCGTACGCGCGCCTCGCCCAGGCGGGCTGGGAGACGGACGCGATCGCCGAGCTGTTCGGCAAGAGCGTGCCGTACATCGGGTGGCGGATCGACCTGCTCGGGCTGATCGACGACGCGAAGCAGCTCGTGGCGAAGGGCCAGCTGCAGGTGGGCGTCGCCTGGTACGTGTGCCGGCTGGCCGCCGACCAGCAGCGGCGGTTCCTGGTGAAGTGGGCGCGCGGCGAGTTCTCGTCGGCGCGGGACGCGGAGGCGTTCGCCAAGGCGTGCAAGGCGGCCGAGGAGCAGGGCGGGTTCTTCCAGCTCGACGAGGCCGAGCACAGCGAGGAAGAGCAGGAGAAGGTGGTCGCCAAGCGGAAGACGGTCGTGAGCAAGATCGACCGCCTGGCGGCGGCCGGCGAGATCCTGGCCGAGCTGGCGCAGCTGGACGAGGTGGAGCTGGCGAAGCTGCTCGCGGGCGCTGACGGCGGCGTGGCCGCGTACCGGCAGCGCGTCGACCACCTGCGCACGGCGGCGGGGAAGGTGTCGGCGAAGCTGCGCAAGGCGCAGGCGATCGCGGCGTCGGTCAAGGTCGAGCTGGACCCGGAGGCCGTGGTGGTCCCGACGGAGGTCCTGGACGTGACGCCGCTGCCGGCCGACGGCGACCTGCCGAAGGTCGACCCGAACTGCACGTGGGAGGGCCACGCGGACGCGGTGCAGGAGGTCGGCTGGTGCTCGGTGTGCCAGCACTGACGGCTGACCGATGACTGTGGACGCCCCGCGGGATGACCCGCGGGGCGTCCGTGTCTGTCCGGTCGCTGGCTGCCGGGCCGCAGTGGGAGTGCGTATGCTCCGGGCGTGGACGCCTGTTCGCGTGGAGCGCGCTGATGCCGGTCGTGGGGCCGATCAAGCTGCCGCCCTGCGGGGTCTGCCGGCGGGCCCGCGTGAGGGTGCGCCGGGGCGACCGTGACCCGGTGGTGCTGTGCCTGGCCTGCGACGGCGGGCCGCTGGTCGAGAAGGCCCGCGCGGCGCTCGACGACGTGCAGCGGCGGGCCCTGAACCTGTGAGGCGGCGTCGCCGTGCCCGCTACCTGTACGGTCGCAGTTTGACTGCGGGTGCTCGGTTGGATACAATGTTTATGTACAACCCTCGGCTGTTGGAGGCGATCGGTGCGCGGCGTGTGGTCACGGTCCTGTGGGCGTGGCCGCTGCCGTCAGGGCCGGGCCGCCTACGGCAGGCGATGCGGCGAGCGCAGGCCGAGCTGTACCGGCAGGCGCGGATGCTGAACGCGGTCCCGCTCGGACCGGCGGCCTTCCGGGTCGCCCGACGCGCGGTGTTCGACACCCACGCCGGCCCGGCGCTCGTCGCGGAAGTCAGGGCAGCGAAGCTGCCGGAGCAACCGAACGGAGAGGGGACCACTGTGTCCGCAAGCTGTACGGCCGCAATGCACGACTGCGGCGACCTAGCACGGCCGGGTGACGCCGGATGAGCTGGGACGCGAAGGTCGAAGAGGAGGCCCGCCAGGTCAAGGCGGCCCTGCCGGGCTACGTCGCGGTCCGCCAGATGGCGGCCGCCGCGCTGGCGGCAGCAGCCGAGGATCTCGGCCTGGAGCTGCGCGAGCGCGACCGGCGCGACCTGGCCGAGGCCGTGGTCGACGCGATCCACAAGGCAGCCGAGCTGCAAGGCATCAAGTTCGCGTGCGACGTCGCCGACATGGAGGTGGCCGCCGACGACCGGTGGCTGCTCGCGCCGGCGAGGGAGAAGGCCAAGACCGACCCCGAGTCCCGCGCGGTGCTCGCCCACCTTGAGCAGCACGCCGAGGGCGCGCGGAAGGTGCGCAACGAGCTGGTCGAGCGACTGGCGCGCGTCGGTCGACAGTGGCTGGCCGAACAGCCGGCGGCGGTCGTGCCGCTGACGGCGCCGGCCGACGCCCGGACCGAGGCGAGGGCGGCGGCGTGACCGCGCCCGCCGTCCCGGCGCCGCAGATCAGCGCCGACCAGGCCGCCCGGATCCGGGAGGCCTTCGAGGAGCTGGGCCGCCAGCTCGCCGAAGTCTTCCGGGCGATCGGCGAGCTGTTCCGGCGGATCCTCCGGGCGCTGCGCCCGCTAGTCCGCCTGGCGGACCAGCGGCGGGTACGGCTGCGGGTGATGCACCTGGAGTACCGGCGGCGGCTGCGCCACCGGCGGCGGCGGGCCCGGTAGTGGCCGAGGAGACGGCGCGGGACCGGGCGCTGGCCCGGGCCCGCGCCACCCGGCGCGAGACGGGAGCCGAGCTGCCGCCGCGCCGGGGCCGGCCGCCGGCCACCCGGCCGCCGGCCGACGCCCCGCCGGTCAGCGACCGGGTGGCGGCCCTGGCCACGGCGTACCTCGTCGACGGCTACACGCCGGAGCAGGTCGCCGAACGGCTCGGGGTCGACCGCGGATGGTGCCGGGCGATCGCCGCCCGGCTGCGAGGGAGGAGGTAGCCGATGCCTGACCAGGTGGCGGCCAGCCCCGACGAAGAGCCCGTGGAGTGCGAGGACTGCGGACGTCCACTGCGGACGAAGCGGGCTCGCGCCGAGCGGGTCGGACCGAAGTGCCGCGTGAAGCGGCTGGCGATGGGAGGAGCAGCATGACCGCGGTCCTGAGGTTCCGGGGCGGGGTCTACACGCCGCTGGTGGAGGCGAAGGCGGTCCTGCCGCTGCCGCCGCTGCCCGACGGCGAGACGGTCGACGTCGCCCACGGCGACGGGATCGTGGAGCTGGAGCTGCTGACCATCACGGGTCCGCCGTCGGTGGTCGCGTCCGCTGTGGACGCTCTGGGCGCGCACCTGGACGAGCTGGTGCCGACGCTGGCACAGCTCTACGACGAGTCCCCACCTCAACATGGAGGTTGAGTTGCAGCTGTTCACGAACCGCTACCAGCGGTTCAGGCCCGACCAGGGCGCGCCGGTCCGGACGACGGTCGGCGCACCCCGGTTCCCGTTGCCGTACGACCTGGCCGGGTACGCCCGGCTGCTGGCGCCGAGCTACGGGATGCTGCGGATGCAGCAGGGGCCGTACCGGCACCTCTACCTGGAGCGGCTGGAAGCGGCCGGCGTGGATCTGATCTCCGAGCAGTTGGCGGAGATCGCCGACGCGGCCGGCAGTGACCGCCTGGTCCTGCTCTGTTTCTGCGACCTGAGCGTGCCGCCGCCGGACAACTGGTGTCACCGGCGGATGTTCGCCGCGTGGTGGGAGGACCAGACCGGCAAGGACGTACCCGAACTGGACCGGCGGCGCGAACCGCCGGCCCCGACCCTGTTCTGACGACGAAGGAGTTCACGTGGAACTGACTCTTGACCGACCGGAGGCGGGCGTGCCGCTCGACCTCGACCCGCACCTCCAGCCCGGCGAGTCCGGGTACTTCTCGGGGGAGTGGCTGGAGTACCCGTACGACGGCGGCCGCCGGTTCGAGTCCGCGTACGCGGGCACGCTGATCCGGCGGTGGAACGGCTGGGCGGTGTGGTCCTGCACCCGCGACGTCGCCGCCGCGGTGGTGACCGACCAGGAGATGGCCCGGCGGCACAACCGGGTGCTGCTGGAGCAGTCCGGGCTGACCGGGGACAAGCTGGAGCTGTACCTGAACACGGACGTGCCAGAGATGAAGTGGGACGGTGACGCGATCGTCGTCGACCGCCGCGGCTTCGGCGAGGACGAGGAGTACCTGCGGATCGAGCCGGACGAGCACGGCCGGTACGTTGTGATGGGCGCTGTCTGGACCTGGGAAGAGGTGCCGGTCGACGCCGCCGACACGGTGCACGGGGTCGCAGAGCGACCGTAGCCGTACAGCTGGGGGCCGGTCCGCTGGGCCGGCCCCCTTCGCGTGGGCAAGATCAACGATGTTCCCGGCGGGAACATCAGCGGGAACAAGGAGCTACCAGCGGCTACAAGCGGCCACGAGTAGACACATGCTGAGCAGGGCCGATAGGATCGGTGCAGCTCAGAGGGTTGGTTCGGTGGGGTTCAAGTCCCCCCTCGGACACTCCCGCGTAGCAACCGTGCGACGTTGGACGTACAGGTGGTCAAGCAATGCTTGACCACCTGATTTCACTCTCTGTTACCGCCGTTGTTGGCAGCCTCGTCATTGGGCGAGGTGGGTCATGACAGACCGGCCGATCGATTCGGTGATCCCGGCCGTGGTTCCATCAGGCGGGCGCAAGATCCGCGGCGACTCGCGTGCCGCCATGAAGCGACCGCCTCTGCCGCTGGCGCGACTAGCTCCTACTCGTGACAGCAGCACGGTGTATGGGCTGGCGACTCTTGATGTGCACGGCCGCGTCGCTGATCGGCCGGTGATGGCCGCTCTCGGCTGGGCTCCCGGCCTCAGGCTGGGCATCAGGGAAAGCGGCGGCCTGATCATCGTCGACCCTGACCCGCGTGGGGTGTTCCGAGTGACGAAAGAGGGCCATGTGCGGTTGCCCGCGGTGGTCCGCCAGTGGTGCGGGCTGACAGCCGGCGATCGGGTGCTGCTGGCGGCCGATCCGAAGGCCGGACGCCTCGTGCTTCACCCGCCGGCCTCGCTGGACGCGGTGGTCGCCCGAGTGCAGGACGAGGCGTTCGCGGGCGGTGAGTCGTGAGCAGCGTGGCGGGCAAGGCCGAACTGGAGGCCGCTCGGTTGTTGCTATCGCGGATGGGCATCTCTCCAGCGGATCTGGTGGCGGCGACGTCCGATCGTCCGCCGGCTCCGACGTTCGCGGAGTACGTGCCGGTGGTTGCCGCTGCGGTCAGTGCTGGGACGCGGCGGGCGTACGGGTCGTACTGGAAGCGCGTGGTCGAGCAGTGGGGCCAGCGGCGTATCGACGAGCCGACACCGTCAGAGATCGAGCGGCTGGCGGAGTACGTCAAGACGCATGTGGTGGCCCGGCGCAACGCGCGGGGCGGGCGCAGCGCAGCGGAGCATCTGATCGCGGCGCTGCGATGCCTGTACCGGCGGGCGGTCGCCGACGGGCTCCTGTCTGAGGCCGAGAACCCGGCGTTGAAGGTGGCGAAGCCACGGCGGCTGCCGAGCACCCGGCGGGCATTGGCGGACACCCGGTTGGCGGAGATCAACGAGGTAGCGGCGTCCACGGGTGACGACCCGGCGTTAGACAGTCTGCTTCTGCGGTTGCACACCGAGACGGCGTGCCGCCGGGGTGGGGCGTTGGCGTTGCGGCCGGTCGACCTGGACCCGGACCAGTGCCTGATCCTGCTGCGGGAGAAGGGTGAGACGGTGCGGTGGCAGCCGGTGTCGCCCACACTCATGCGGTACCTGCTGCGGCACGCCGAGCAGCGGCACGCGACCGAGACGGGACCGTTGTTCCGGTACCGCAACGGGCAGCCGATCACCTACCGGCGGTACGACCACCTGTGGGTGCGCATCGGTGAGCACCTGCCGTGGGTGCACGCGCAGCAGATCAGCACGCACTGGCTACGGCATACCACGTTGACCTGGGTGGAGCGCAACTTCGGCTACGCCATCGCCCGGGCCTATGCCGGTCACTCCGCCAGTGGGGGAGATGCCGGAACCACCGCCACCTACGTACGCGCAACTATCCACGAGGTTGCTGCCGCGCTGGCGGCACTTACCGGTCAGCCACATCCGCTGGCGTAGTGGGGTGTTGGGGCGGGCCCTGTCCTAGGCGGACTGGGTCCGCCCCAAACGATTGGAGTGGGCCCCTCCGGTAGGCGCTCGCCGTCGTACAGCGCGGTTACGGTGACGGCTATGGGCTTTCCGCAGGTGCCGGGTCCTCGGCGGTCCGCCGAGGAGGACGCTGACCAGGCCTTGTCGTTTGCCATCGGACTGGACGACGCGTCACCGGAGCGGGTCGCTGCGGTGGCCGCTGTGCTCGTCAATACTTGGCAGGCGGATTCGGGTCGGTTTGCGGCGGCGGCCGCGGTGTGCCGACGCCGGCAGGGCGAGGGGGACGAGGATGTTTGGGGGGAGACTGCGAACCTTCTGGACCGGGCCCTGCGCATAGTCCACGACGCCGGTGCCGACAACGACGATGATGCTCGGGTCCGGCTCCTCGGACAACTCTTCCCGGATCCAGGGCCCTTCCGGTGGGACACGGCGCGACGTCGCGATCCTGTGTGGTGGCTGCGCCGCCTGGCGGCACTGCGCGTCCGCGCGGTCCACCTACCAGCCGGCGCGCCTGCCGGGTTCCAGCGGCTGGTCCTTCGTCGGGGCCTGCTCGTCGTCGGTCAGGTCGACTTTCAGGTGTGCCAGGGGTGCCGGCGTGGCTACCTGCGGAAGATCAGCGTTGATGGGGCCGCCAAAGGCTATGGGATCGGCACCCGCGCCGTGCTCAAGCTCTATCGGCGGTACCCGGGCCTCACCTGGTACACGACCACTCAGTACGACACCGCTGGGACGTTTTGGCAGAAGGTCGCGCGGCGAACGGATGGGGCTTTTACCGAGAACCACGACGGCGCGTGCGAGCACATGAAGATCGACCGACGGGGCTGACCCACACGTCGGCATAGCTCAGCTGTTGCGGTGACCATAAACCTTGACCGGGTTGGCACCAAGGCAGGAGTCGTCACGCTGTCCCTCATAGGGCAACGTGACAACCGGGAGTCTGATGTCCGACGGCTCCTCGACGATTTGTGCATCAAGCTGGGCTTCTGCCTGCCACCCGAGGAGAGCCAACGGCTTCGCGAGTCCCCTCCGGGTGAGGTGGACAGCTTCACTGATGGGGTCTTCGAGGCCGAGGGAACGGGCGACATGAGGTACACGGACCTCCGCCGTCAGGTACGAGGGGTCGTCGATCAGTACATGAGGCGATGGGTAGGGACCGAGGATCAAGCAGCCGGAGGTCAGACCCGGTGAACGTTCGTGGTCACCGCACTATGCAGGGGATCCCCCGGCCCGCGGTTTTCGGCGACGGTGCGGTGGGCTGGTGCGCGATGAGGTTGTTCGGCTCCAGCCAGACCTCGTGTGAGGCTCTACGTCGCTGACCTGCTCGGACGCGGGATATCCACAGGGAAGCACCCGGTGGGGTGGACGAGGCGCGGCCGATTGTCGGAGGCTTCCCGCATGGAGTTCCCGAAAGCAGCCACCGTCCTGAGTGCGCGTCTCGCCGCTGGCGATGACAGCCTCGCCGCCGCCGGCGCCGTCCACCTGGCCATCGAAGCCTGGAAGCACTTGGGCGGGGTTGATCCCGCGTGGGACCGCTTCGGACTGGAGGTCCTGGACGTCCGCAGCCGCCTTTACGAGGACGACGTCGTCGTGGACGCGGCTGCCCCGGACGCCGACGGGCCCGAGGTGCGGGCTGCGGTGAGGGATCTCATTGAGCACCTTGCCCAGCACCACGATCGCCGTGCCGTCGCCGAGGATGGGCTGGCTCAACGGCTCGACCACGACGCGGCCGCCCAGCAACTACGCCGGGCGGCAGCGGCCCTGGCATGACGGTCGGCTTCTGGTACGAGGAGGCGCAGCGGGCGATGCGGGCGGCCACTGCGGCGGTGACCAGACGTCGTGCGGGGACCGCTGGGGAGATCAACGGTCTGGTGGGTGCCCGGTCGGACCTCTATCACCAGCTGGCCAGGGTGACGGAGCTGCTGGTCGGTGGTCGTCCGGTGGCGGAGGTGCCGGACAAGGCGGCTGCCGCGCTGGTTCTCGGGCGGCATGGGCAGAGCCTGACCCGGTTCTACGTGGGGTTGCGGGCCGCCGCAGTGGTGAACGAGCGGCTACCGCCAGCACCGGAGGTCTCCGATGGCGCGGCACGGTCGCTGCGCCGGGCCGCCGACGCGATTGGCGTCATGGGTGACATCATCGCCGGTCACGTTCCACCCGGGCGGCGTCCCGATACGCCAGAGGGGATCGCTATCCGTGCCGGGGGCGGTGTCCAGGGAGGGCTTGGTGATATTGCCCGGCTCGCTGTGGATGCCGTGCGGCTCGACGGCCGCCTTCCCGCTTGGCTGGACCGGGGTGGACCTCTGGCGCAGACGTACAGGCCGGCGGCGGAGGCAGCCAGATGGACGAGCGGCAGCCGGTTGGGTGCCGTCGCCAAAGAGCTGATCGCCGCCGCGAAGGCTCAGCCCGACCTCCGTGAGCTTGATATCGCCCGATCGCCACAGCATCCGGCGCAGGCGGTAGACACCGTCGATGCGGCGATCGCGGCGGTCCGCGCCGCGCGGACCTGGCTGTGGCTTCACCCCGACCAGGTCACCGGAGCGCACCTCCAGGTCGGGACGCAGCTTGGCCTGACGGTGCACATCCTCAGAACCGACGGATCCCTGGCGATGATCGGGGGTTGGCGGCAGGCGGCGATAGCCGCTGCCGAGCTGCGCGCGGCACCGGCGGCCGGCCCTGGCCAGGACGCCGCGGCCGAGCTTGGCGAGGCCCTGCGGTGGACCCGGTCGCTGCTGAACCCTGGGGTCCAGGGCCGCATGCCGCATCGGGTCAGGGAGGCTACGCGGCTCGGCAGTGAGATGTTGCTGATGGCCGCCACCCTCCATCGAGGCCTCCGTACGGCGATGCAGCGGCGAAACCTGTTCGTTAGGGGGGATGCAGTCCTCGAGCGTCCCGTCGGTTCGCTTGTCTATCGAGCCACTCCCCGTTGGCGGCCCGCAACAGTCGGCGATGATCTTGTGCGCGACCTCAGCCGGGCGTTGTGGCAGATTATCGGGTCCGACGCCGAGGGTGACCCGGCGAGCATGGTCGCTCATGTGCTTGCCCAACCGCCTCGGCCGCGAGCGGTGAGCCCAGCAGCCGCAGAGAGCCACAGTCCGACGCCGGATGTGCCGCAGGACGACCGGGCGCGCTCGGTTCCCAGGCAGGGCGAGGGCAGGCAATTAAACCCGGCTGGCGCTGAAAAATTAGCCGCCGTATTGGGCAGCGAGGCGGTCGAAGAAGGTGGAGAGCAGTTGCCGGGCGAGATTGCGGTTGACTAGCTCGGCCCGCCTGACCGGTACACCTCGTATCCCGCAGCTTCCGGTCCTCGGCGGTCATGTTGCGGCATGGCCACTGCCCCTTGAGTCGGCGGTTAGTCGTCGATCCCCGCCGCACGAGATCCCGCAGCTGCTAGTAGTCAGCAGGGAGGGATGGTAAGCCGCCAGTTCAACGTTCGTTTGCTGTTGTTGCCCCCTTGTGCCAGCCAACCGGCGAAGAACAGCTGGTCGATCAACTCTGAGACCATCATCGAACTGAACCGGTCGAACGCCAGGGACCAGCCCGCAGGGTCCTCATCGGTGCGCATAACCTCAGAGAGGTAGTGGTCGTACCACACATCCGGCCGGAAGTAGAGCAGTTGACCGCTTTCGTCGGCGGCCGCCGAAAGCGCCTCGCAAACCAAGTACATGGAATCCCGGTCCTCGAACGCATGCCGTGTCGAGTCGACCCAATCCTCCGGGCCGACAAATACGGCGTCGACCCGGTAGCACCAACCATCGGCGTCCTCCACCATCTCGCCGTCGTCGATCAACATCTCGTTCTCCCCTCGCGTCCGCTGTCGCGGCGCTCAGTCTCCCGCGCCGACCGAACACCCCGTACAGGGGCGTCCGCCCCGCGGCGCCGGAGGCCCTCGATGCCTAGGGAAAGCCGGCCCGCCAAGTCGACGCTCGCGGGCGGGGCACCGATGGGCAGGGGGCTCATTGGGTCGGACAGCGGGTCGGGTTTTCGTGGGGGGGACCCGAGTTCGTCCCCGAAACCCGCCAAATCGCTCCCGTCGATCCCGGCGAATCCATCGCCGTTGCAGATGATCCTGACTCGCCTTGCTGGTTCGATCCGGGGAGAGCCCGCGACAGTTGAATAGGCGCTCTCACCAGACTCAACAGCCGGAAACAAGTGGACGGCCACTGGGCGGCCGGTGGCAGCATGGTTGACCACAGACCGAGAAAACGAAGAGGTATTACGTGCCGAACGACGATGACCTCGACCAGGGCGAGGAGCGTCCGGACCCCGACGGTCACCGGGACGACGGCGAGCAGCCCGACGAGCCGCCGGCGCAGACCGGCGGGCAGCGCCAGCGCCGGCGATCGCCGCTCGACTGGCAGATCGAAGGGGCAGCCCGCCTGCACCGGCAGTTCATACAGAGCATGCGGCCGAGCTACATCGAGTTCCTCGGCCAGCAGGCCCAGATCGCGGCGATGAAGGCCCAGATGCAGAAGAACTGGCCGCAGATCAACTACGCCAAGCTGATGGCCACGAACCCGACGGTCCTGAACGTCGCGGAGATCGCCCGTCAGATCACGGGTGCAGGACTGACGAACTGGCCTACGATCCAGACCCGCGCGATCTGGCCCGACATCACCAAGAGTCTCCGCAATCTCGTCCAGGCCAACCTTGCCCTGAGCGTGCCGAACATCGGCGCCTGGGTCGAGCAACTTCGGCTGGAGCACTACCCGCCGAACTGGCCCGATGACATCCGCATCGAGGACGTCCGGATGCTCGCTGACGACGAGGGGATCCCGCTGTGCTGGGTACCCCGGTCCGAAGTGATCACCGCGCTCTGCGAGGCCGACCCGGACCGCCGGCGAGACGTGCTGATCGAGCACCGCGCCGACGTGCTCGAAGACTGCACGTTCAGGCTCGCCGAGGTGACGGCCCCCGAGCTGGCCAAGTACGCCAGCGCAGCGGGGGAGGTCTTGGACGCGATGCGGGCGGACCTCACCGGGCCGGCGCAGGCATACGCGATGAACGTGATGGACGCGACGCTGCGCGGCACCCTGTTCAACGCTGTCCCGAAGAGCCGCTTCTACAACCCGGTCGTGGCCAAGGTTGAGGAGTCCCGGGACTGCTACCTCTCCGAGCTTCGCGAATCGGCAACGCTGTGGCCGCTTCTACGGGTCTTCGACCGGTTCCACCCTGACCGGGGTGACGACGTACCGTCTCTGGCGAACCGGCACGCCACTGCGCACACCGTTGACGACGTGCAGTACACGCCGGTGAATGCCCTGATCGCGGCGATGCTGGCCGTGTCGATCCTGCGCGAGGTCCAGGAGTCGACGGCGCCGACCGACGATCCAGCTGATGAGGTCGAGGAATCCACCGTCTGACCGCCGGCACCCGGAGGCCCTGGGCTCCCCGGGGCCTTCCTTAGCACTAGGAGTGCGTTGCGGCCGGTCAACTGCCGGAGGTGGCGGCGGCGACCAGCCAGGCCGGGCCGCCGTCGAGGGAGGCGCGGTCGCGCCGTACCACCATGTGGTCTAAGGGTGAACCTCCAGAGCGGGTTCCCGCCTGGCACCCTGTCCGAATCACGATCGGGCTGGAGTAAGACCGCTTCCTGCTGAGCTCGCTGGATGATGGCTGGGGAGGAGCCGTTCCAGGTCGGCGGGCCGCAACTGATTGCGCAGTCGCTTGCGCGCCTCGTTGACCCACTCGAGGTACGCGCTGGCCCGCTCCGGCACGGGCCGCTGCCCACCGGCCTGCAAGTTGGCGACGGCGAGGCGGAGGTCAGTCAGCGCGGAGTGCAGGGCGTTGCGGCTGGTGCCAGCGATCGGGTTGATGAGCACGTCGAGATCCTCCCCCGGGCAGTCGTTCCCTCGCCAAGGTGACATCGGGTGATACGGCCGCCCGCCGGGGATCCTCTCCCCCACAATGGCGAAAGTGAGGAGCGTTCAAGGTCGACGCGGGCGGTGAGCCCGGCCTGGCGCCGGGCCAGCGCGGCGACCGGCCCGGTGCTGCGCCGACCGGTCGCGCCGATGCTCGCCAAGCCGGTCGACGCCGTGCCCGAAGGCCCCGGCCTCGTACAGCAGCCCAAGTGGGACGGTTGGAGGTGCATCGCCTTCCGCGAGACCGACGGCGTCTACCTGCAGTCGCGGGCCGGCCGAAACCTCACCACCTACTTCCCAGACATCACCCGGGCCATCCGGACGCTCCCGCCCGGGGTCGTGCTCGATGGTGAGCTGATCGTGTGGCAGCGCGGCCGCACCAACTTCACGCTGCTCCAACGGCGGGTCACCGCCGGCCGCGGGCTGCTCAGCCTGGTCCGCGAATGCCCCGCCCACTACGTGCTGTTCGACCTCCTGGCCGACGCCGGCGGCGAGGTTGTCGTCGACCGGCCGCTGTCGGAGCGTCGGGCCCGGCTCGAGCAGCTGCTCGTCGGCGCGCCGGCGCAGGTGACCGTCACCCCGGAGACGACCGACATGCGGCAGGTCGCCGACTGGCTGCTGCACTGGACCGTCGCCGCAGGCATCGAGGGCGTGGTCACGAAGCGGGCGGCCGGGACGTACGAGATGGGCAAGCGCGGCTGGTGGAAGTTCCGGACCCGGCTCGTGACCGAGGCGATCGTTGGCGGGGTGACCGGCAGCATCCGCAACCCGGTCACCGTTCTGCTCGGCCGTTTTGACCGGAGGGGGCGATTGAAATACACCGGCCGCAGCCACCCGCTGACCGGCGCCCAGCGGGAGGAGCTCGCCGGGGTGCTGTCTCCGCTACACCCTCTGCAGCATCGCTGCGCCGCCCCGGTGCACCCGTGGCCGGAGCCGCTGCCCGCGTCCTGGTCCGGGCAGCTCGAGCGGCCGGAGCCGCTGCGGTACATGCAGGTGGAGCCGACCGTGGTGGCGGAGATCGACGCAGGCGTGGCTTTCGAGCACGGCCGCTGGCGGCACGGGGTGAGGTACGCGCGGCACCGGCCGGACATGTCGGTGTACGACGTACCGCTGCTGCTCGGCGAGGAGGAGGGCTACTTCGGCGACCTGGGGTGAGTGTCCGTCGGTCTGCTGATGAGCAGCGGGGGCTGCCGGATCCGCTGCAGCACGCCTCAAACAGTCGCCTGAGCCCGAGCCACTTGCATCCGCTTCTAGCCGATGTGAGTGCGCTTCACGGCGCCGATGTGGGGTCCACGCCGGATGAAGGAAATCGTCCGTCCGGATCAACGTGGCAACCGATGGCTCAACGCTCCACCCTGTAACCGGCATCGCTGCTATCAACTGCGTAAAGGTTCCGGGCCTCGATCGCGACGACTTCACTCGCGGAGAAATCCGAGGGCTCGTAGCCCGACGCCCGCGGGCAGGTGGCACACGTGGGAGTGGTCCAGTGCCTTGAACTCCGCGCGTTCGTCGTGGTGGCTCCAGGAGTCAATGAGGAAGACGGTGAACTGGCCGCAGGCTGGACAGTGATCGGTGTGCAGGAGAGGCCGTAGCAGTGAGTAGCGGCCGAACTGATCACCGAGGTAGGTGCTGCCGGCCTCCATGTGGTCCTGCGTCGCCTCGGTTGTGACCGCCACAACGTTGTGGTCGCCCATCAGCTCGCGGTAGGTGATCGTTGTGGTGCCGGTGAAACTGTCCCACTTCGAGGATTCGACATGCCGCAGGGGATAGTCGACGAGCCACTCGACGGCGGAGATGAACGCCTCGAGCTGAGCCCGCGCGTCGCGGACGAATTCGGGGATCTCGTGAACGGCTGGACCGCGGCCGTGCGCGGCATCGTTGCGGCGCTGCTGGAGACCTCGGACCGCGGCGAGGGCGGTGTCGGGGATGGCCCGATAGTTCTGCAGTGGTGAGTCGGCTGGCAGGGTGGCGGAGGACGCCGCACTTCGAAGATCACCCAGAAGTTTGGTCCACGTGCCGAAGGTGACCGGTGTTCCCTGCCGCAGCTTCCTGGCCAGCGCCTGAACAGCCGAGGGCGGCAGAGCATGTGTGACGGCCAGGGCCGCGCCAATCCCGGCGCAATAAGCGACCGTGGCCTCGGCGCATTCGAGCACGGTCCCGTAACCAGAGTCGTCCGCCTGGGCGGCTTCTACGGCCCGCCAGCGACGGGCAACGGGATAGGGCATCGTCGTCCGTGTGCGGGAGCCCTGCTCGTCGAGGGTGTGCGCGGCGTCGCGGCGCTGCCTAGTGAGCCGGCCCGCGGTTATCAACTGGGCGCGGCTCGCGTCGAGATCACGCCACCGGAAGAACGAGTCGACGGCCCGATGGGCGTCTTGCTGCCAGCTGAGGAACGTCTTCGCCGCGTCGGTCAGGTCGGTAATGGCGCGGAGCGTCTGCTGGTCGGGACGAGGTACTCGCACCGCCCGGAGATCGTCGGGCTGGATCACGATCACCTGTCCGGGACGCCCGCGATGCCCGAGCAGGGCGTCACCGCCGAGATAGCTCGCATAAAAGACCTCCGCCCCCGGGCTGAGCGCCTCGCGGGGCCGCAGGAGCGTCGACGCCTCGGCGCTCCGGCACCGCTCGTCGACAATCTCGGCCCGACCACCGGCCCCGACGCGCCGGAGGCGGGGAATCAGCAGGTCGCCCGGCTGCGGGGCGGCCGGCGCGGGGTGAACGTCGAACACGTCGGTAAGGGCAACGAAGGCGGGGTCCGGGCTTTCCTGGGCATGGGCGGAGAGAAGCTCGCGAAGAGACTGAACGCCATCGATCACGGAGTGCCGACCGTTCGGCTGGTCCGAGACCTGGACGATGTGACGACGGGCGCCAACCGATTCCGACAGAACGAAAGTTGCGTCCGCAGTCAGCCAGACGACCTGCACTCGCCACGAACGACACACTGAAGCCAGCTGCTCAATCGGCCCGATCCGCCCGCCACTCTCCACGAAGACGACCAGCGGAGCGTCATCGGCACCCCGGCGCTGGCGCGCCAGCGCGGAAAGGATCTGAGCCGATGCAAATCGGAAGTCGGACTCCGCTCCCGAAAGAGACTTCCTGTTGTTCCGGTAAGTACCGTCCTGGTCGAGCCACGCGATACGAAGTGCATCCGAAAGCGCTGGGCGATCCTCCGGGGAGTCTCGCTGCTCGACAGTCGCTCCCACGAGCGCCTCGAATTCCAAGCGCACCAGAGGGGCCGGCTCCTGGTCCGGATCGAGCTGGACTACGGAAAGTCGCTCGACAGCTTCCAAGCAGCTCATGATGTCCTGAGGGTCATCGCTGACGTCATCCGGCCGGATCAGCTTGGTCGCGAGCAGGTCGTCGGCGTGGCGACCGCGGGCGTGTGCCTCATCGATGACGACGACGCTGGCGAGCCCCAGGCCGCAGCCGCGAAGATAGGCTGTCCACGTCTGCCAGTCGTCGGTGACGATGACCGGCTGAGAGAAATCTCCGTCGGCGAAGTTTTCGATCGCCGCTCGCAAAGCGTGCAGCGACGTGAACTCGGCAAAAGCGAGCGCATCGATATCGGCACCGGCCCGCGCGTAGAATGCGTAGTGGTTGACAAAGGTTCCTTGATCGCCACGGTGAAGCGCTGCTCCGGTGACCAACGAGTCCCCGTGAACACCGTCATACCATTCGAGGACGACTTGCCCGACGCGGCCCGCGGGAACGAGACCGGGTCGAGCGAGCAGGGTTTTCAACAGGTGCATCGACCGGTCGGGCACGACGACGAGCTCCGTCAACTGGGCCAGCAGCGTCTTTCCGGCGCCGTTCGGCGCCACGAGGTGAGCCGCCGACAGCGACGATCCGTCCGGAGCCCTCAGGTCCAGGGTGGCGCCGTGAAAGCGAGCAGCCTCGGGTCCGACGGCTTCAAGACGTACGGCCACCAGCTCGAGCATGTAGTACGACCCCATCTCTCCCACGGCGCTGCCGGACCGGACCGGCCAATTGCCACCAAGGCAACCATGCTCAAGACTTTTGCTCAATCGCCGTGACAGCACGATCCCCGGCGGGTGGAGCGTGGCCGTCATCGGCGTACGCCTTGAACTGCAGAGCCTGGTACGCGACGGGGTACACAGCAGCCTTTGGCGTCGGTACGTCTGCAAGGGCAGGCCGCAAGCATCCGCCGACTACCCTAGGTCACCGCAAGCGGGGACAGCAGTGTCCGGATTTAGCCGAGATGAGTGCGTTCATCCAGCTGGTTGATGCCCAGAGCATGTCATTTCATGCCGCGGCCTAGAGCCGCCGAGTAGCCATCGCCGGCGTCACGACCGCGACTGTGCGTCGCGGACCGGTTAGGCGATTCGCGTACCGTCGCGCACCTCGACTTCGCGCCATCGGGCCGCCAGTGGAGCGGCGAAGTCTGGGTCGATGTCGTGCGCGTACGCCAGCAGGCCGCGCATGTGCCGTACGAATCCCACGGTCGAGGTAAAACCCCGGGACGAGGCGTGCCGGCCGATGCCGAACTTGCCGGCCCCGTACAGGTGGTTGGCCAGTCGTGCCTTGATCTCGCGACTCAGCTTGATGCCGCTGTCCGTGACGGTGACACCGAGCACGACCTTGCGCCCACCCGGCGAGGTGAGCCTCGTCTTTTTCTCGTGCAGGTGGAAGCCGTTGTGGGAGACGATCCGGCGTATGAGGCGGACTACGTCCCGGCACGTGTCGCGGGAGAACTCGCCGGCGCCGCTGAGGACCAGGTCGTCCGCATACCGGGTGTAGGTCAGACTGTGGTCGGAGGCCATGCTCTGGATCTCGTGGTCCATGCGACGCACCACGAGGTTGGCCACTGCGCCGCTGCTCGCGCCGCCCTGCGGCAGGAAGCCGAGGTAGTTCACCCGGTATCGCGGAATCATCGGATAGTCACCGGTCCGCGGGGCCGGAATGGGTGTCTGAAGCGCGAACTCCGAATAGCGAGTGGTGATCCTGCTCAGCTCGAGCGACACCAGCCGGTTGTACCCGAGGTTGCGGTACAGCGAATACACCCGGTACTCGTTGATGCTGTGGAAGAAGTCGTGTAGATCTAGCTTGATCATGAATCTTGCGCCGACGTGCCGCCTCGCGCAGGCGGCGACGGACCGGTCGCGCGTGTACGCGTAGCTGGCGTGGTGCGGTTTCGCGCGGGTCAAGACGTTGGTGAGGATCCAGCGCTGCACCTCCATGAGGACCGGCTCCGGAGAACTGATCATGCGCATCTTGCCGCCATTGCGGCGCATCCGGGTGAACTCCTCATACGGGTCGATACGCCGCTCGACGATCGCCCGAAGGTAGGAGTGCTTGGCTCCCGTCAGGTGTGCGAGGTGACCAAGGGTGAGGACGGGTGTGGCGCCGGCGTCGCGTAGTAGCTCTGTCTCCCTGATCGCGTTGTTGGCGGTCTCCGCGGAGATCCCGAGTCTTGCAGCTGCGGCGCGATAGAGGTGAGGAGAGTCGAGGGTCATTTACCTTTGAAGTCCTTCCGCCGATGGACAGGCGGCGGTGCAAGTGAAGGCCCCGCGCGCGGCACCGTCGGCTTGCCCGGCGTCGGCGAGAGCTTGGCCAACGCAGAGGATGACATCCCCTGCCCGCCGGACTATGCCCGGCGTGCCAGCGTCGAAACGCTGGATGCTAAACATCCTCGACTCTCCTCAGCGACCGAGGATAGTACGGCTCGGCGCGGCCCTGAAGCATGAAACGCGAGCCGCGTTGCCTCCACTGTCGACGGCGCAGCTCCTGCCAGCCCTCATCGGTCACCCGGTTCTGCTCGTCGGTCATTCCGAGCCGGTGGAGCGTGGCCAAAGCGTGCTCGACCTTCGCCTTCGGCATACCGGTCTCGGCGACGAGGCGGGTGGTGTGGCGCGTGCCGCCGGCACAGGCTCCCAACGTCAGAATCAGGCTTTGCAGGTCACTCTCGGTCGTGCGTGCGACCGCAGCCGCCAGCGCCGAGCCGCCGAGCCTTTCTGCCGCCGACAGGTAGTCCGCTTCGGGCCGGTGCGGTTCGGCAGCGAAGGCGATGAGGTCGGGCGGGAACTTCCGATCGGGCAGGAAGGGTTCCCAGGCGCCGGCGGAACGCTTGCGACGTCCCGTCTGCCACAGGATGTGGGGAAGATTGTTCGGGATCGTGTGCTGGAGAACCATGAGGCCGCCGCTGCCCCCGAAACCCAACGCGAAGAGCTTGCTTTGCGCATACTTGACGCACAGCGCGCGCACCGCCTGTTCCTGGTCGGGCGACCAACCGGCATAGCCGAGACTGGGCGCCTGCTCTACGACAGTGACGCTGGCGATCCGGGGATCGGCGCGAATGCGTTCGAACGCCTCCGCGGAGGCCGCGTAGAGCAGTACGTGGACCCTGATGAATCCATAGGATTTCCAGCTCTTGATGGTCTTGTTGCGGAGCCACGAACCGACGTACTTCAGGCACTGGCCGCCGGATCCGGAGTAGTCCTCCACGAAGACGATGGAGCGGCACCTGCGGTCGCGCAGGTCCGCCAGCGAACTGGCCGGTCCCAGGAACGACGGATCCTTGAACGCGACGTTCCTGAGTAGGTTTGCGGCGAGGGCCTCGCTGCCGGGTGCTCCTAACAAGCCCTGAACCGGGTCGAAGTCCTCGAAGGCGGTCGGCAGGAGTGAGGACAGGGAGGGTCCAAGACCGAAGTCGTCGAGGTCCCTGATCGGCACCAACGCCGCTGGCTTTTCGTAGGCCGCAGCGTGCAGCGCGCCGGTGAGCCCGGCGCGCACGGTCGCGTCGTCTACGAAATGTAGACTGTCGATCAGCAGCGCGGCGACCCCCCGCTCCTGCTCGGTGAAGTTCGTCAGCCACCGCTGTCCAGCGGCGGTTCGGCTGGCCTGCATGACGGCAGACTACTTGCGGGTTACCGGCTCGGCTGGAAGGGCTGGTTGACCTCACCCTGTTTTTAGCGGAACCCGCTGCCGCCAATGCCGCTGGTCCGTCAGCTTTTGCAATCATGATCGGACGCACACTCGGCCCGCACAGGTGCGGCCTGGCCTCGTACTGTGCGTAAGCGGTGGGGTCGCTACGGCTCTATCTGAACTGGATAGTCGGATGGCGACCGTGGAAGCCCCGGCGCGAGCCTTCTCGTGACTGCGGATCTCGCGCGACATGAGGATGGCCAGTGGCGCATCGTCGAGGTCCGAGACGGCCAGGTCAGCGATCGGCCGCGCATCACCGCGGCTGCCGAGCCCGATCACAGGCCTGAACGCGAGGAAATAGTAGATCACGCAACGGCGTCATGGTCAGACCGGCTGCTCCGCTTAGCTGGATTATGTGCACGGATCTGCCGCTGACCGAGCGGTCCGGTGGCCAGGCCTCATGATCAGCTGCCGGCTTCAGGAGAACTGGCCAGAGCCCCTCATGCTGGGCTGGCGAATACAGCAGGTAACGAATACCGCGCACCGCCAGGCCACCGGGCAGATGCGTCGGTGTATGACGTGCCGCTGCTAATCGAAGAGTAAGCCTGAGTCTAGCGCTAAGCACGTCCTCAAGTAGCTGATGAGACTGCCGCGGGGCGCCGCATCGGGGGAGCAGGCGCGTGCAGAGTCGCATGCTGGCCAGCCGCCGGCGGATATCATTAGATCGCGCCGCTCGGTCTGGCTGATAACCTCACGAGCGCGATACCTCAAGACTGTTGTACGAGTTGGTAATCGTATGCGTGACGCGTCCATACGGGTTGTCGCCGACGGTGAGGTTCCACGTGACGTACAGCGCAAATTCACAGTCAACGGAGCCCCAGGCGTCCAGCTGAACCAAGTCGTCACCCCACTTGTTGCTCTGTGCAGCGGCGGCGATGAACTCGACGTCGCAGGTGCCTTTGAAATCCACCTTGAGATGGTCGCCGTGGCGGCCGAAGTTGGTGATCGCAACGGTGAGCGCTAGATAATTGATGTCGACAGGAGTCCAGGACGCATCCTCGGAGCCCTTCTGGTGGAAAGCCGCCTCGACATCGTCCTTGATTCGTGATACCAGATCGGTGAGGCCATCACTGGCTACGTCAGTCAGGGTGCTGCCGCATATTTTTTCAACGATCGTTTGCACGGTGCGCCCGCAGGCGTCAAGCGAAAGCGACACGGGCCATTGTTCGTCGAGGACGAAGCTGCGGTCGGCGAGGAAGTCAACCTTGTCCTCGTCGAGCAAAGCGAGTGACCGCACCACTGCTGGAGCATGCTGCAAGAAGGCGTCCCGGGTTCTATCATCGTGCAGGTTGGCGGTGGCCGCACGGGTGAGGCTCTTGGCGACGGCGTTGGCCGTGGCCTGCTGGCGAACCAGCCTGATTACCTCGCGTTCGTGTTTCAGTGCGGTATCGAGCAGCTCGGTGTACGACCGGGCCTGGGGGAACACGCGGTTGCTCTTCTTGCGGTTGCAGTCGCCGCAGATCAGCGCGAGGTTGCGGGGCCGGTCCACGTGGAAATCGGCAGGCAGACCGTGGCGCCGGATCGCCTCCCGCAGGTCAGCATCGCTGATGCCGCGGGGGATGATGTGATCAACCTGGGTGTCGATAAAGAGTTTGGACTGCCAGCATGAGTGGCAGCGCCCGTCCCAAACCTCGAACAGCGCGGTGTGCAGCTTGGGTCCGTCGCGGCCGTAGCCGACCTCACCCCGGGGCAACCGCCTAGTCATCAGTGCTCACCCCGGCTGCTCGCCATCGATGCTGGCGGCCGCGTGGCCGCCACCAGGCTCTGCGCGACAGCCTTCGACAGTGCTACGGAAGGGCATCTCATTCATTTGCTTGAGCCTACGCCGCCCCAACGACGCGCAACGCCACCCGCGACCCTCGAAACTACCTGCAAGAGGGCTCCCACACCGAGAACAATGCGTGTACTTGGCTCGGCCATGCCCAGGCCTCGCGACGGGTTGGCAATACGCCCACTTCGTGACGGGCAGAGCGGGAGAGTGCGGAGCGAGGGTCCGACTGATGGAGAGATGGCACTGTCCTCCGGCGCCGCCGCTGGATCCGCGGCGAGGTCCACATGGTCGCCGCCGACGGTTCGATCAGCCAGGTTGTCGGCGCCGTGGTGTCCGGAACGGTCCAGGCCGGCGAGCGGTCGGCCCTTCAGCGCCGAAGCGATACCGCTGTTGGTTGACAGGCTCGGCCAGGACGGCGAGCAAGGAGGTGCGCGAGCTGGCGTAGCAGGGCCTCGATCAGATCACCACGCCGGTCAGCTCGGTGATGTGGCGCGAACCGCCGGCCCGAGTCGGGTCCGGGCCGGCCGCGCTGGTCGTAGTGGACTTCTGGCGCCAGAGTCCGTGACGCCCACGTGGATCCTGGCTCAGGCCTTCTTCCGCCTTCTAGCGCCCCCTCTTTGCCGTAGTTGCACGCCTGATTCCGTGAGGATCCGGTGGATATAGCCGTAGCTACGGCCGGTTGCCTCAGCGAGCGTTCGGATCGACTCGCCTGCGGTGTAGCGCCTTACGAGCTCTCCAGCGAGAGCCTGCCGTTCACTTCCGATCAGGCGTCGCCCCTTCGCCGTCGGTGCTAGGACGGCAATAGCCTGCGCGTTTGTGTTGGACGAGAACCCTCGGGCGCTGATCTCCGGCATGAACTCTTGCGGTGCCACGGAGGCCGCCGCTGACTCGACGCGGACAGAGTCGGTTATCACGACGACCCTGACACCGGGACCGGGCAGGGCGAGGCTCGGCAGCAGTCGGTCATTGAATGGCGCTGGCCACAGAATCAGAGTTGTGTTTTCGGGCCAGCGTTCGGATGGCGTCACTACGGGCGTGGCGACTACGCATTCTCCCGGACCAACAGAGGCCATTGCTGATCGGCGGTCGTCGGCGCGCATCCTGTTGCCGATGACCGCGCGCGGGGTTCTGGTCGTGCCGTTTAGGTGCTCGGCGATGTAACTCGCATCCGTCGTCGTCGGCGCTATGACGACGCATCGCGCGTTCATAGCAAGCGCTCCATCCAGAACTTGGTCGAGAGCCTGCAATCGCGAGTCGGGGCCGGGGAAGGCGTCCATGCGGTCGAGAACATTCCACATTCGGTCTGCCAGATCATCTCGCGGGGAAGTGCCGGCCGCGGCGGTCAGGAGCCGCGAGTGCAGCTCGGGCAAGCTGTCGCTCGGCAAGACCAGGGGTGTGCCGTTGCTACGTGCGTATTCCGCCAGGGCAGTCACTGCGGCGCCGCGGAGTTCACGCTCGTCCGGCTCTTCCTCGTAGAAGAAGCGGGTTGCGTTTATCAACCCCTTGTTGACCATGTCCTGCATGGTCATGTGCCAGATCACCGGAAGGCCTGTCCAAGCTTCCTCTTGCCGATCGACAAGCGTGACGGTCCGGCGAACACTGAGGCGCGACTCGGCTGTCTCGGCGAAAGGGGGCCCGAGAGGGTAGTCATAGATGGCGAGCTCGAATTCCATTGACGAGAGTGCTTCGCCGCTGAGCTTGTGCTGAACCGACGCGTGCGTGGTGACGATGACGCCGTTCCTCGGCACATCGAGTTCCTCGAGAATCGCCAGTGCTGCATTGGCGCCGGTTAGCAAGACGACAGGCTCGACGCTGTCCGCTTCCAGGCGTGCGGCCCACTGTGCGGCGAGCGTCTGGTTCGCGGCCACGACAAGGCAGAGCGACTCTGGCGCGATCTCCGCCAGGTGAATCTGGAGCGGTAGGCGAGCACCGGTGCCGGGCGGAGCCACCACGACACCCCGTGTGGGGCACGCCGGGTCGCGGAGCCTGTCAAGCAACTGCCGGTGGTCAAGGCGCAGAGCGGTCACTTCGCCTCCCCTCTGATCATCACGCGGCGACGGATCCAGGTCAGCGCCGCAGCTAAGGTTTCCAGCTCTTCGGGCGACGGCTCGGCTCGGAAGTGGAAAACTTTGTTCCTGATCTCGCGCACGGGGTCGAGGGTGCTCCGAACCAGATCGCGATTGTTGCCGAAGCGCAGACGGAAGAAGCGGCCGAAGTTCTCGCCGTTCAGTAGCACTGATAGCAGCTCGGCCATCGTCAGATCCTCCAGTCGGCTGCGCGCGCGACCGGGATCGGCCGGGACCGAAGCCGCGATCAGACCGGGGAGGGAGCCGGCGTCGCAGGCCGAGCGCATCAGGTCGCGTACGCCGAGCTCTATGTCCTGCAGCAGTACGAAGGGACGCGTGCGGTGCCACAGAAAGCGGCTCACGTCCGCGGGCGTCACGATCGCGAGTAGGCGGTCCTCGTCGCCGACCAGGAGAGCATTGCCCTGCTCAACGGAGGCGAGCACCTCACCGAGCTCTTGCGACGAGCGGACGAACCGAAGTTCCTCCAAGTGGTCCTCTACCATCGCATTGAGGGCGCTGTTGCGCAGGAGCGGCAGCCCTGTGGCAATCGACCTATAGGTGAAGACGCCGATCACGCGCTGCGCGGCAGTGACGACCGGGAGCTGGTCGTAGTCGTGCGCACGCATCACATCAAGCGCGCTCCCGACTTTCGTTCCCACGGGGACGGTCAGCAGATCCTGGTCGTCGGGCACAAGCTGGCCGACCCTGGCAAATCCCGGCGTCCTGAGCACGGCCGTTGACACGTCGAATGCTGCGCCACCCACGCGGCCGTGCCTCCTCGAATCCGACGGCGACTCTATCCGGCGCATTGCGTCCGCTTTCATGCGCCTGCTGCCAAGAATTCCAGGGCACGCGCCGCCCGTCGACCGCTCAGTACGGTGGACCGAGCATCTGAACGGCCGCTGCGAGCAGACCAGGACGTTCCTGGGACTGGCGAGGCTGGACGCAGGCCGCGGCCGACGTCGCCGGCTGCGAGGGACCCAAGCAAATGGGCTATTGCCTTGAGCTGCCTGGTTCCTGGTCAGGGCCAGGTCGGTGGCTTGGAGTCCTGCTGTCGCCCCCTCGGGCGGTCTCCTCCACTTGCAGAAGGTTGTCGATGATCACCGCGATGCCGTCTTGGGCGGCGGGTGAGAGCTTCGTGATAGATCGCGCCATTACACGGACGCGTCGGCTGTGTTCTTCGGGCTCTTCTTGGTCGCCGAGGAGGTAGCCGGCGGGTACGTCGAAGAACTGGGCGAGCGCGCGGAGCGTGGATGCTTTGGGGTTGATTCGGGGTGCGCGCAGCAGGTTGCGGATGCCTTCGGCGGTGATGCGGTGGCCGGCCTTGGTGAGTTCCCGGGCAACCTCGGCCTCTGTGTAGGGTGGCCGACCTTCGGTGCTGGCCTCGAAGAGGGTTCGGAGCCTCGTTTGGATCAGGTGCGAGGCTGCGGCCTCGGCCTGGTCGGCTGGTGTGTCCTTCATGGAGTCCCCCAACTCCAACCACAGTTGGCCACAACAAAAACTGCGGTTGACGCTCTTCTGTGACCTGTGCTTAGCTCTCGGTATCGCGCTTGCAACTGCGGTTCGGTTGAACCCGAACTGGAGTTGCCTGGAGCGTAGCGGATCGGGTCGCCGTACGCGAGATGGCATCCCGGCACGCGGGCGGCGGCGTAGGAGGGGACACGTCGTCGCTGTAGGGCCTGCTTCGTCTGGTCAGCGTCCAGGTCGTGACAGTAACGGGGGACCGGCCGCGTCGATATTGGCGTCGGTCAGTGCTGTACGGCAAGCCTTACGGGGAGGCGGACGTGCAAGGTCCATCGGACGAGCAGCCCGAACAGCTCGCCGCCCGTGCGCCTTCCGGCGGGCGCGGCGGTGGGCAGTGGGAGCCGGCGGACAGGGAGAGGGCCCTCCCGCCGGCTCCCACCCCCGAACAGATCGCGGCCCGGGCCTTGGCCTCGGTGCCTTCGGGGCCGCGCCTTGTCGGTGAGGCGGCGGTGCGGGAGATCCCGCGGGAGTTCGGCGCCGGCAGGCGGGTGGAGACGCTGTGGTGTCGGGCGGCGTCGCTGCGGTCGGGCTGTCCGCTGGTGTGCGTGTCCTCAGCGGACGGCGGCGTCGGGCGATCCGTGCTGACCGTCGGGCTCGGCGCGCTGCTGGCTCTTGCTGTTCCCGATCCGGTGGTGGCGGTCGACGCGACCTTGCGGGCGTGGGGTGGCCTGGAGCATCGCGTGGCCCGGCGCACCTCGTCGACGGTGTGGGACGCGGTGGCCGCAGATGCCGGTTTGACGGAGATCGGGGCCGCAGAGCGGTTGACGCAGGTAGGGCCGACGGGGCTGCGGGTGCTGGTCGGGGAGAGCAAGTTGACCGCACAGCGGCGCCCACCGACGTGGCCGGAGATGTTCGGCGTGATCGGCCATCTGCGCTCGGTCTACCGGTTGGCGCTGCTGGATCTGCCGACGGCCGACAGCACGTCGACGTGGCGGGCGCTGGGCTGGTCGACGGTGCCGGTGCTGGTGTCGAGGGCGACGGTGGACGGGGTTCAGCACACGCTGCGGCTGCTGGCCCACATGCGCGGGGCGGGCCTGGTGCACGTGCCGGACCGGGCGATTGTGGTGGTCATGGCGACCTCGCCGTCCGTGGCTCGCGAGGTGCGGGCGGTGGAGCAGTTGGCGCGGCAGGCTGCTGCGGCACTGGTGCGGGTGCCGTATGACCCGGGGCTTGCGCGGGCGGATCCGCTTGACCCGCGGGCGCTGAGTAAGGCCACTCGGTCGGCGTTGACCGAGGTCGCCGCGGCGGTGATCGACCGGTGCCCGGTCGAGCCCGCGGCATTCTCCGGCACTGGATCGCCGGATTCAAACGGGGAGGACTAATCGTGTTGCATCAGCTTGCGGCGGCCCTGACGGTGCGCGCCCCGGCGGTGACGGCGCTGCTGGCGCCGACGCCGACGCCGGAGCCGTCGGGTGATGGTTTCGACTTCAGCCGGATCAGCCCGGACCCGTCGGCCGTGCCGCGGTCGGACCTGTTCTACAAGCTGGCCAACGCCGCGCTGTTCCTCGGTGTGATCTCGGCGGTGGCGGGGCTGGCGGCGGGGGCGATCGCGTTCGGCATCGGCCCGATCTTCGGCGCGCACATCATCAGTGATCGCGGGAAGTCGATGATGTGGAAAGCCGGCCTGGTGGCGATCGTTGTCGGGTCAGCCACGTCGATCATCGCGTTCCTGCTCACCGAGATTTAGCAGGTGGCGGCCATGAGCAGAGCGGAGTTTAAGCCCACCACCGGCCGCCGGATGCCGATGGTGGCTGCAGTGCTGGTCGTGGTGGCGCTCGCCGGTGTGGCGGTGTTCGCCGCCGGGCGCGCGAGTACGCCGGAGCGGCAGGTGACCGCGCGGTACACCGAGCGGGTGCAGGCAGGGGTGCCGGTGGGTTTCCCGGGCACCCCTCGCGGAGGTGGGGACGCGGCGGCGGCGTACACGCAGGCGCTGGCCTCTGCCGGTACGCGGCATGCGACGGGCAGACAGGCAGTGTTGGACCTGATCGCCGCCGAGGGAGCCGGATCGGCGGTGCAGGCCCTCGTGGGGCCGGCGGCGCACGGAGAGACGATCTCGCAGACGGTCGTGGCGCGGATCTGGGTGCCTGACGCGGACCTCGACGCGGTGGTGCCCGAGGACCGCGAGGTGTCGGTGCGGATGCTCGTCTGCACCTTGAGCGGCGCCACGACGAGCAGCCCTGCGGATCCGAATACCGGATTGGCGGGCGGCTGGTACGTGCAGTCGGTGACGGTGCGGTGGTCGCAGGGCCGGTGGCGGCTGGTGACAGCGGAGCGTCCGGCGCCGGTGCCGCCGCCGGATCAGCGCGGTGCGCGCCGCGACGGCGGACCGCGGGACATGCAGCCCCTCGTCGACGTGCTCAGCGCGCGGTCGTGGGCGCCGGGGACGGTGTGACCGATGTCCGTGGTGCCCGTGATGCTCCGGCTGCTGCTGGCGGTGCTGTCGCTGACGACGGTCGGGCTGACTGCTGCGGGACGGGCTGCGGCGGCTCCGACGCCGGTCCCGTCGCCGTCGGCTTCGGCCTGCCCCGCACCTCCAGTCGATGGCCGGCCTGGTAGCGGCGCGGAGCCGCTGGCACAGCCGCAGGTGAATTGGTGCCTGCCATGGGTGCGGTGGCAGGCGGGCGACGGTTGGACGACGGTGTGCAGCGCGGCGGCCAGCGCCGCCGACCAGGAACGCTGCGACGCGGTGACGCTGACCGTGCAGTCACCGCCGCCGGACGGCACGCCATCGGTGCTTGATGAGCGCCTGCCTGCCGCCGGTGAGCAGCCGGTGCGCTGCGAGCGCCTGGACACGAAGGCAACGAAGGACCAGGCGAACGCCGAGCGGTGGAAGGCGAAAGCGGACCGCTGCCGCGCGCTACGCCCGGTGCTAGTGGCGTCGTCGTCACTCAAGCCGTCGTCGGAATGTGGCCTGGTGGACGTGTCGTGCAAGGTGGGAGCGCAGGTCAAGGAGGCGGCGCGCACTGGCTTCGAGGGCCTAGCCGACGTTGCCGTCGCAGGGTTCGCGTGGGCGCTGGGCAAGTTGGCCGAGGTGGTGTTCACGCAGTCCTCCACCGTCGCCGACGAACCGTTCTACGGCGTCTACAACGACATCAGCGGGGTGCTGATCGTGGTGGTGCTGGTGGTCTTCGTGCTCTCGACGGCGATCAACGGGCTGCGGCTGAGTGGACCTGGGCCGCTGTCGAGCCTGGGCGGGCTGGTTCGGGCGATGTTCGGCATCGCGTTCGCTGGCGGTATCGCGTATCTGCTGATGGCGGCCTGGGACGAGGCGACGGTGGCGTTGATCGCCCGCAACCAGCAGCGGGACTGGCAGCCGAGCATGTGGGTCGACGCGCTCAACACGCTCACCGCCGATACCGGCACGATCCTGCTGGCCTTCATCGTCGCGATCGTTGGCGTGATCGGGCTGGTGCTGGTGTTCGTGATGCTGCTGTTCCGGTCGCTGCTGGCCGCCGGGGCGGCGTTGTTCGGGGCGATGGCGATGACCGGCCAGGTCATGGCCGAGACCCGTACGTGGGGCCGCAAGTGGTTCTGGACCTGCAACGCGCTGGCCAGCAGCAAGTTCTTCATCGCCGCGCTCTGGATCTACGGCACCCGCACCAGCTACGAGAGCGACAACGTGGTCAACGTGCTGCGGGGCCTGTTCATCATCGTGCTGATGGTCCTCGCGCCGTGGATCCTGCTGCGGCTGACGAGCATGTGGGACGGCTACCTCGCCGATGTTGATGCCCGCGGTTTCTTGACCTCGGCGGCCACGGCGGTGGGGATGGACGCCGCTTCGCGGCGTTTGGCCGAGCCGTTGAGCGGCGGCGGTGGCGACATGGACGCGACGTCGCTGATGCGGGGCAACTCCGAGGCCATCCCCACCAGCCCGACCAACCCCGGCGGGCCAGTCGGCGCGCTCGCCGGGCTACCCGACACGGTCGAGGCTCTGCACGGTCGGGGGGACAGTGATCAGTTCGGCGAGCCCGCCGGGCAGGCGGGTGGCGAGCAGGGCGGGGGCGAGAACGCCGACGAGGCCGCCGGGGTGGAGCGCGACTCGCGCACAGCGCAGGGCGATGTGGCCCACGGCCAGCTCACGCTGCCCGGCGACGCCACCGGCGAGCAGGGCGCGCTGCCGGTGACCCCGCAGGGGGCGCGCGAGCAGGCAACCGCGTTCACCGGAACTGATGCCCCGGTCGCAGGCGGCCCACCGCCTGGTGGCAGCGGCGCGCCGGGTCTTGGCGGCAGCCCCGGGCTGCCACCGGTCGACGAGGCCGGTAATGGAGGCGCGACACCGACGAGCAGTAGCCCGGCTGCCGGCCAGGCGGGCGGGCAGGGCGGTGCCGCCGCTGCCGGTGCAGCCGCCGAGATTCCGATCGTGCCCGTCTAGGCGAGCAGAGGAGTAGGGCGTGACTCAGTTCCACTTTCCTCCGCGGTCCACCCGCGGGTCGATCCTGGGCTTCTCCTGGGGGCAGATCGGCACGGCGGTGGCTGGGGTGATCTGCCTGGTCATCGCCGCGAACATGTTGGCGGTCGGCCGGCAGGGCGCCGCCGGTGGTCTGCTGCTGGCGGCGGTGCTGCTGCTCACGGTGGGGCTGTTGCGGATCCGGGGTCGCCGAGTCACCGAGTGGACGCCGATCGTCGCGGGGGCGTTGGCGCAGCGGGTAGCCCGGCAGGACCGCTACCGCGGCGCGGTGTGGGCGGCGAACCCAGGCACGAAGCATCTGCACATGCCCGGCCCGGCGGCCGGCTACCAGTGGCTACCGGCGGTGGCCGCAGACGGGCTGACCGAGGTGGGCTTGCTGCACCACCGGCGGGAGGGCACCGTGACCGCGACGCTGGCGTGCGCGGGCAGCAACCTCGTCCTGGCGGACACATCGGTGCAGCATCAGCGGCTCACCGCGTGGGCGGACGTGGCGAACCTACTCGGCACCGAGTACGCCGACAGCGGCCTTGCGCGGTGGTCGCTGACGGCGAGGGCGGTGCCGGACGTCAGCAACCGGGCACAGCGGTACCTCGCGAAGCAGGCAGTCGACACCGGCACGGCGGCGTACCGGTCGCTGGCGGAACTCACTGCGGCAGCCGGGCCCGGCACGCAACGCCACGACGTGTTCCTGACGGTGGTGTTCGACGTGCGGAAGCTGTCCGGAGAGGTCGCGGACGCGGGCGGCACGGACGCCGCCATCGCCACGGTGGTGCTGGACAAGCTCACGGGCGTGCGGGCGGCCGTACGCGAGGCCGGCATCGAGACCGGAGGCTGGCTGACGCCACGGCAGTACGCGGCGGTGCTACGCGGCCAGTTCGACCCCGAGGACACCGACCTGGAGGTGGCGCCGCACACGGCGGGGCCGGTAGCGGCGGAGACGGTGGGCTGGTCGTCGTACCGGCACGACTCCGGTTTCTCGCAGACGCTGTGGGTGTACGAGATGCCCCGCCAGCCGGTGCCGATGACGTGGATGACGCCGCTGTTCACCCGCACCGTCGGCCGGCGCACCGTCGCCGTGGTTGCTGAGCCGGTGCCGGCGCAGTTGGCGCAACTGGCGACGCGACGGGACAAGGTCGCCCGCGCCGGTGACGAGGTGACCAAGCGGCGGATGCGCCTGGTCCGCACCGCCCGGGAGGACGAGGAAGCCCGCGCGGTCGAGCAGATCGACCGGGAGCAAGCCGCCGGGCACGTCCGCTACCGGTACGCCGTGCTGGTCACCGTGACGGCCGACAGCCCGGAACAGCTGCGCCACGACGTGCGCGCCGTCAGGCGGGTGCTGGGCCGGTGCGGCTGCCAGGCGGTCGTGCTCTACGGCGAGCAGGACCAAGCATTCGTGGCCGGGGCGCTGCCCCTAGCGCGCGGCCTCAAGCCGATGCGGGGATGGTTCGCATGACCCGCACACGCAGAAACGACAAGCCCCGGGTACGCCGGGAAGGGTCGTGGTCGCAGCGCCTCGCGGATTCCGCCGCCCGGCGCGACCTCGCGGCGGCGCAGGCGGACCTGGCACGGGAGCAGCGGGTGCTGCGGCGGCTGACCGAGCAGTTGCTGGGCCCGCCCTCCGTGGACGGGCGGGGGGCGTTTGGCCGGGCCGCGGGACGGGTGTTCTGGCGGTTGCGGCTTCCGCCGCTGGTCACCACCAGCGCGCAGTTGTGCAGCGTGTACCCGTTCGTCGCCGACCCGGGCCTGGGTGTGGACGGGCCGCTGATCGGGCAGGAGGTGTACTCCCGCGCCGGGTTCGTGTTCTCGGTGCACGAGCTGTATCGAGCGGGCGTGCTCAGCGCCCCCAACATGGTGGTCACCGGGGAGATCGGGTCGGCGAAGTCGTCGCTGCTCAAGACCATCGCGTTCCGCGGGATCCCGTTCGGGGTGCGGTTCTACATCGTCGACGTCAAGGGCGAGTACGACTCTCTCGCCGACGTAGCCGGCATCCAGCCGGTGCGGGTCGGCCCCGGTTCCGGCGTGGTGATGAACCCTCTGGCGGGCATCCGCCGGCTGCCCGATCAGGGTGAGGCGGAGTGGTTGCAGATCCAGCGGGCACGCAGGTTGTTGCTGCTGGAAGGGCTGTTGGAGATTCAGCTCGGCGGGCCGCTGAGCGAGGCGGAACGATCGTTGGTCGAATACGCCCTCGACGCGGTCACCCGCGCCGACGACGGCACTAGCCCGGACCGGATGGCCACCCCGACCCTGTCGCGGGTCCTGACCGCGATGGGCGACCCGTCCCGGTGGGCGCACCGGCTGGCCGGGGTGCATTACGACGTCGACCAATTCACCGCCGACAGCCGCCGCGTCCGGCTGGCCCTGGAACGGCTGATCACCGGCGCGCTCGGCGGGATCTTCGACGCCCCAGCCGCGTCGACGCTGGCGATCGACTTCGACCAGCCGGGCGCGATCCTGGACCTACGGGCAGTCCGCGCATCAGACCAGATGACCGCGATGGCGATGACCTGCGCGCAGTCGTGGCTAGAGGCCGAGCTGACTCGCCCGAACGCCCCCGCCCGCGTTTGCCTGTACGACGAGTTCGCGCTGGTCAGCCGCCACCTCGGGCTGATGAGGCGCATGCGCGAGCAACTAAAGCTCGCCCGAGCGCTCGGCACGGCGAACATCCTGGCCTTCCACCGTTTCACGGATCTGTCGGCCAGCGGCAGCGCCGACTCCGAGCAGGTCCGCATCGCCCGAGGGCTGATCGAGGACACCGGCGTGCGGGTGTCCTACCGACAGGCCCCGGGCTCACTGGAGGCGGCACGCGAGTTCCTGGGCACCACGGACGTGGAGACCAACCTCCTGCTGCACCTGCGCCGCGGTGTCGGGCTGTGGAAGGTCGGGCTGCGCTCTTACGTCGTCAAGCACCAGCTTTCCTCGCTTGAACGGCGCATGGTCGACACCGATAGCCGGATGCGGCAAACCCCCGGTGCCGAGCCAGAGAGGGTGCCGTCGCCGGGGGAGCAGGCCGTGGTGGGGCAGGTGCGGTGATGGCCAGCTCACTCATGTCCCCGGGACACCGACTGCCCCGCCGAGGGATGGCCCGCGCCGACATCCTGGCCCGACTGGCGCTTGCGGGCATCGCGGCGCTGCTGGTGCTGTCGGGCACCGTCACGCTGTGGCTCGCCGGGCAGGCCGGCGGGCTGCTCACCCACGCGGCCTGGCCGGACAGCTCACCCGCCGACGCCCCAGGCGTCGCCCTACGGTTCGTCACCAACCCGGGCGACCCGGCCCGGGCGTGGCCGCCCGCCGCCCGGGACACGCTGCCGCCAGCGCCCCTGCTGTACGGGCTGTGGATCGTCCTGCTCAGCGCCACTGTCGTCGGCATCGGCGCGGTGACGATGCGGGTGGCGCGGCGATGGGTACGCCGGCGCGGCTTCGCCGGCCGTAAGGACCTCGACCGGGTGGTGACGGCCGAGGCGGTGCTGCGCCGCGTCGACGTGCTGCGGCCGGGCCTGACCATCCGCGACGCCGACCCACCCGAAACCGTGACGGTGAAGCAGCGGCGCCGCGCGGACCCCCTCGAGGTGGCCCGGCTGCTCGGCCACCACGCCCTGACGGGCGAGCCGCTGTACCTGGCCAACGAGTACACCGAACTGCTGGCCGGGGCGGCCCGGTTCGCCAACAAGACGAGCCGCTACATCATCCCGAGGGTCGCCGACGCCCGCGGCGCGGTCATCTCCACCTCGACCCGGCTGGATGTCGCATCGGTCACCTACGACCTGCGCGCCGAGGTCGGCCCGACGTGGATCTTCGAGCCGCAGGGCCAGGTGCCGGGAGTGCCGCGACTGCGCTGGTCACCCATCGACGGCGCGGAAGACCCCGACATCGCGGCGCTACGCGCCAAAGGCTTCGCCGCCGGCGCCGGCCTCAAAGGCAACGTCGACAACGGCCAATACTTCCAGGACCAGGCCGCGTCGATCATCCGCGGCCTGCTGCACGCCGCCGCCCTCGACGAGCGCGCCACGATGACCGAGGTGGCGAGCTGGGCAGCCAACCCCTCCGACCCGCGCGCCGAACGGATCCTGCGCCACCACGGGCAGACCGTGTGGGCCGACCGGCTCGCGTTCCACCGCGAGACCACGGGCCGCAGCCGCGACGCCATCCAGTCGGTGGTGTTCGGCGCACTCGACGCTTTCAGCAATCCCCGCATCCTGCACGCGTGCTCACCGCCGCGCGGGCAGCAGTTCCATCCCGAGCAGTGGCTCGACGAGTCCGGCACCCTCTACCTGGTCGGCACCCGCGCCGGGCAGGCATTGATCGCGCCGCTGTTCGCCGCCATCGCCGAGGACATCATCTACCGCGCCCTGCAACGGTCCTTCCTCGCACCAGGCGGCCGGGTCGAGCCCTGCCTGTACCTGATCGGTGACGAGATCACCAACATCGCGCCGCTGCCGTCGCTGCCCGCCTTGGCATCCGAGGGCGGCGGCGCCGGCATCGCCCTGTCGATCGCCTGTCAGAACACCCACCAACTGGAAGAACGGTGGGGCCGCGACGGCGGCCAAGCGCTGCGCGACGGCGCGAACGCCCGCTTCGTAATGGGCGGCACCCAGGACGTCAACGCGCTCAAGGACGCCCAGGCGCTACTTGGGCAGGTGCAGGAGTTGTCCTCGGCGGCGTCCTGGGGTGGCGGTCGGGCCAGCGTGCAGGAGAACACCCGCCGGGAGCACCTGGTCGACCTGGCGGAGCTGCGCACACTGCCGGCCGGGCACGCCCTGGTGCTGCTGGGCAACATGCCACCCGTCGAGGTGGTGCAACCCGCCTGGTGGGAGCGACCGGACGCCGACCGGTTCCACAGGGCGCAGGACGCCTTCACCGCCCGGCTGCGGGAAGCATGCTGATGCCGGACCGGACCTTCCTGTTCGACATTCCAGAGCAGGCGTCGCCGCAGGAGCGCGCGACCGCCGAGCTGGCCGGGCTGATCGACACGCTGCGCGGCGCGGTGGAACAGCTCGCCGAGGCCCACACGGCGCTGTCCGACCGCGTCGACGCTCTCGACAGCCCGACCGGGTTCGTGCCGGCACGGCACTGCTGGCGGGACCTTCACCGCGACGACGCCCGCGAGCTGTGGGCGTGGCTGATCGCCTGGACCCGGTGGCTGTCCGACCGGTACGGGCTGGCGCAGGACCTCGGCGCATGCTGGCCGGCGCATCCGGCCCTGGTAGAGGAGCTGACCGCCCTGGCCGTGTCGTGGCACCACGCCTACTCGGCCAAGGCGGACCCCGACGCGCCACTGCGGTGGCACGAGGCGCTGCACCGCGCACGCACCCGCTGGCAGCAGTGGGACGCCACCCGCTGCAGGCACGGCCAGCACACCCCCCACAGCCCGGACACCGTCTGGTCGCAGCCCTGGCCCGATACCGCCGACCAGGCGGTCAGCGAGGACATCCGCGCACGGCCGACGCCTTCGGCGGCGGCCCAGGAGACAGGGGGCAGGACATGACACACCCAGCCGAGATCACCAGCGTTTGGGACTGGCAGCGGTTCGAGGCCGCCCTTACCGGGCTGCGCGTCGGGGTCGACACCCTCGACGACTTCATCGCCGGCATCCACGACGCACGCGACACCTGGCGCGACGACGAAGAGAGGCAGCAGTGGACAGACATCGACGAGCAGACACGACGGGACACGGAGCTGGACTGGGCCAGCGACGGGCACCTCGACGGCGACTACACCCGCGACGTCGACGAGTGACTACCAGCACCTCGTTCGACGTTCCGCTCGCCGCGATCAGCAACAGCCTCACCCAACTGCGCGACGACGTCGGCGCCCTCGTTGACGCGGCCAGCCGGCATCCCACCGCGCAGCGGCGTGCCGTGCTGGTGGACGTCCACCACCAGTTGCGTTTGCTCGGGCAGCGCGTCAACGCCGCGCTCGGCGCCCCGCCAGCCCAGGACCCGCCACCCCACGAGCCCCCGGAGCAGGCATGACCCGCACTCGCTGCCGAGGCACACTCCTGGTGGCTGCGATGCTGCTGGCGGCCGGCTGCGCCAGCCGTACGATCGGAGCTCCTGCCCCGCAGGCAAGCAGCCCTCCGGCCGTGACACCGCCGGCCGACATGCTTCCGGACCCTGACGGCGTCCTGCCCACCCGATCCACCGACGCGGACCCCGCAGCTACGGCCACGGCGACACGGTTCGTCGCCCGGTGGGCACGCCCGGACCTGCCGGCCGCCCAGTGGCGCGCCGACGTGCGCCCCTACGCCGTGCCCGGCTACGCGGACCTGCTCGACACCGTCGACCCGGCCAACGTGCCCGCCACCCGGATCACCGCATCCGGCCGCGTCGTCACCGCCACCCCTGAGCGGGCGGAGGTCGACGTCGGCACGGACGCGGGCGTGCTGCGCGTGGTGTGCGTACGAGACGGCCAGCGCTGGCTGGTGGCCACTCTCGGTATGCCGAAGGGCACCTTGCGATGAACGGGCGGCGGGTCGGCGTCGGCGTCGCTGTGGTGGCTGCGCTGCTGCTGGTGTGCGGTCTGCCGCTGGCGTCGGTGATCACCGAAGCGCCGGCCGCAGCCTGCGCTCCCGCTGCTGCCCAGGCCATGAGCAGCGCGGGCACGCGCGGCGGGATCGGCCGGTGGAACAGCGAGCAGGTCACCAACGCGGCTACGATCGTCACCGTCGGCCAGGAGCGGGGGATACCGGCCCGAGGATGGGTCATCGCGGTAGCCACAGCCATGGTCGAGTCCAGCCTGCGGAACCTGCGCCGCGGCGACCGCGACTCAGTCGGCCTGTTCCAGCAACGGGCCAGCCAGGGATGGGGCACCCCGGCGCAGATCCTCGACCCGGTCTACGCTGCCGGGAAGTTCTACGACAAGCTGCTGCGCATCCCCGACTGGCAGCAGCTGCCACTGACCGTCGCCGCGCAACGGGTCCAGGTCTCGGCGTTCCCCGACAAGTACGGCGAGTACGAGCAGGACGCCGAGCAGGTCGTCGCGGCCGTGACCGGCGTCGCCACGATCAGCGACCTGCCCGGGGCCAGCCTCGCCGTGTGCGGCACCGCCCCGAACGTGGCCGCGTCGGGATGGACCCTGCCTGTGCAGGCGCTCCTGGGTAGCGGCTACGGGCCGCGCGCCGGACGGCTCCACGCTGGCGTGGACCTGATCGCCGCCCGCAACACCGTCATCCGCGCGGCCAGCGCCGGCGAGGTGGTGTGGTCCGGCTGCGACCCCGGCACCGGCAACTGCGACATCGACGGCAGCCCGAGCACCCGCGGATGCGGCTGGTACGTGGACCTGGTGCACGCCGGCGGCTTCGGCACGCGGTATTGCCACATGGTTCGCCGCCCCGACGTACGCGTCGGCGACACCGTGCAAGCGGGCCAGCCGATTGGCCTGGTCGGCACCAGCGGCCATTCCTCCGGCCCGCACCTGCACTTCGAAACCCACCAGGCGGTCTGCGACGGATCGCGCTGCGACCTCAGCAACGCCAACTCCACAGATCCGGTGCCGTTCATGCGCGAACGCGGCGCCCCGCTCGACGAGAGCAGGTGAGGCCCGACCTCGCACTACGACACCACAGCCGACAGCGCACACATCACGGGGGTGAAACATGCGCGCCGACCAGCACCAGCATCCATGCCTGCCCACACCTGAACCGCCGCCACCGGCCGACCGCGCCGGCAGCAAGGGCCAACATCGCAACCGGCACACCCTGCGCCGACCGCGACACCTGCGGAGGCCACGATGAGCGACTCCACCCGGCGGCAGATCGCAGGGGTCTACCGCCCACCCGTCAACTCTCGACCGGTCCCGCCGCCGCGCCCGGACGCAGTGGCGCAGCTCTGCCGCACCGCGAACACCGTCCGCGCGCATCTCGAACGCACGGTGTTGCGGGAGACGGGCATGACCTGGACCAGCTACGACGTGCTGGTGCTCATCTGCGCCCGCCGCGTGGTCGAGCCCCGCGCCATCGCCGTGGAGGTAGGCATCGCCAAGGCCACCCTCACCAACACGCTCAGCGCGCTCGTCGATCGGGACCTCGTGCGCCGCCAGCTACACGAGCGTGACCGCCGACGCGTCGTCGTCAGACCCACGCAGGCCGGTCTGGACCTTGCACGAGAGCTTCAACGCCTCGTGCACGCCCGGCAGGCGGAGCTGTTCGCCGGCCCAGGAATGCCACCAAGAGACAACATCGCCCACGTGTTGCGCGTGGTGGCCGCCCGCTCCCGCCCGGATGACGCCACCCAAGGTCGGGAGGGTGCCCGGTGACCGGCAACATCCGATCGCCGCGCCCCCCTCGGCGGCGTCCGTGCCCGCTGGACAGCGGCGAAGGTGGGGATCCGATGACACGGCGGACGACCATGCTGGCCGAGGAGGCCGTTCCCCGTAGCGAAGTGCCCAAGGCACCCGGACCCGGTTGGCGGCTGGGCGTCCTCTACGGGCCCGCTGTCTACGGCGTCAGCGCCGCCGCCGTCGCGCTCCCGGACGCAGCCCAGCATCTCCACGCCAGCGGCCCAGCGCTCGCGTGGATCCTCACCGCGTACGCCGTGGGCATCGGCGTCGGTGCGGTCACCGCCGGACGCATCACCGATCTGTGGGGCAGCCGCCCAGTCCTCCTGATCGCCGTCACGCTGCTTAGCGCCGGAGCGCTAACCTGCGCCGTCGCTCCCAACCTGCCCGCCGTCGTCACTGGCCGCATCCTGCTGGCGGTGGGCTCCGGCGCGGTCAAAGCCTCCGCGCTCGCGACGGCCGCCCACCTGCCGGCATCGCAACGCCCGGCGGCATTGGCCCGGTTCGGCGCCTGCCTAGCCGTATTCAGTGCCACCGCGCCGCTGGCGGGAGCAGTGGCGGTGGCCTGGTCGTGGCGGGTGGCAGTCGCCCTGCCCGTGCTGTCCATCGCCGCAATCCCGCTCTGCTGGCCCCTGACCACCCCACGCCGGCACCGGGAGCCGCTGGACTGGCCCGGAGCGGCACTGCTCGCGGCCGTCGCCGCCGGGCTCCTCCTGGCCGCCCAAACCGCGGCCCAACACACGAGCACGGTTACCATCACGGCGACGACTGCCGCCACCGCAGCCACCGCGCTCATCCTCGCTATCCGCAGCCGACGCCAACCCGGCGGGTTCGTCCTCGACGGCGTCCTGTCGGCCGCATGGTTTCGGCGCGCAGCGCTCACCGGTGCGGGCGTCTACGCCGGCCTGTTCGCCATCCTCTACGCGGCACCCCACCTGCTGACGAAGCTTGGCTACGGCACCACGCACATCGGGCTGCTCCTGCTGCCCGGCGCCGCCGTCGGTGCCGCGCTGGCCCGAGGCGCCGCAGCCGCCGCCCGCCGCCTGCCTGCCCGGTACGTCCTGTCGGCGGCGAGCCTGCTGTTCGCGGGCGCGCTGTGCTACGCCGCCGTCGACACCGGTCCGATCCGCGTAGCGGCAGCCGCCACGGCCGCGTTCGCCGCCTCGGCGATCGTGCAGATGCTGCTCACCGCAGAAGCCACCAAACACGCCCCGCCACCTTGCCGCGGCGGCGCGATCGGACTGCTCACCCTGGCCACCTTCGTAGGCGGTGGTGGCGGCACCGCGCTCTGCGCCGCCCTGTGGCAGCCATACGGACCAGCCGCCGCGCTGGCCCTCACCGCACTGCTGCCCGCCGCAGCCGCCGTAGCGGCCTGGCGACTGCACTCTCATCAGTGAGGATGTACGAGAGAGCCCCTTCCGGCCCGGTATGAGCCCATGCCTGACTGCTTCGGATCTTTCAAGGTGATTTGTCTACCGGGCTGGGAGGAATGCTCGTGCACACCCACCGGAGCGACGCCTGGCAGTGAGCTGACGAGCGTGCGTTGCCCAGTCCCTGACGAGCCGGCGGGCATGGTCAGTTCATGAACCGTTCTCGTTCTCCCAAAGAGTTTATCGTTGTGCGGCGACGAGGAGTCTCAACATGGTGAGACGAGCGTCTCAATCCTCGCCCTTTGATGCGCGGGCTGATGGCGCGTGCTCGGAATGGCTGACGGTCACGCCGAGGGCAAGTCGGTCTGTGCCGGCAGTGTTTACGAGGGTTTCGTAGAGGTCGGGGCGGAGGATTAGGTCGGCTCCGTGGATGGCTGGTTCGAGTGGGCTGTAGTTGCCATCGTGGATGAGGAAGCCGCGCCATTGCCGGCCGACAATTGCTGCGCCGTTGTCGTCGACGAGGACGTGACGTAGTGCTGGTGTTTCGGGGCGGAGCCCGAGGAGAGCGATGACTTCGATCCGGGGGACGAGTGTGAAGCGTTGGAGTCCAACTCCACGGTCATGCGCCGGGGCGCCCGGTTGGCCCTCGTAGTCGATGAGTGCGGCGAGGGGTCCTCGGGTAGAGCTGAGGGCGATGCGGGCTCGTTCGGCGTCGAGATTGGGTGCGAGGTGTTTGTAGCCGACGGCCCACGGGTGCGGTGTGGCGCGGGAGAGTGGCATGCTGTTGGCTGGTGGCGGTCCGTCGCACGCCTCGAGTCCGGTTGCGATGAGTATTTGCCGGGCTGCGATGTCGGGGTAGCGGGTGGCGAGTGTTGCTTGCCGCTCGAACATTCCGAGCTGGACCCATCCTTTGTATGGCTCCTCGCTGACGCGTACCGGCTCGCCGTCTGCACCGGTGAGTTGCCGGACATCCGCGAAGGTGATTGCGTCGGCGGGGGGCCACTCAGCGTTGTCTTCGACCCATGGGATGGGGGTCAGAGACCAGTGGAGCGCACTGGCTCGGGTTGGGGGCCGCGGAACCCTTGATGCTTCACTGCGCAGCGCCCATCGCGCGTTCGGCGCCAAACGTTGTGCAAGATTATGTTCGAACCGTCGGGCGTCTGATAGGACTCCTTCTAGCGCTCTCGCGGTCCGGATTCCGGCAGCAGCCGACTGCAGTTCGTTCTCGACGACTTCTTCGTCCGCGAGGTACGCGTCCGGGATTCGCTGGGCCGACGGTGACCGCAGATGGTCTATCTGTTCCCCGAAGCGTTTCCCGATGTCGTCGACCTGCCCGACAAGCCGATCGACGATTGCTTCACGCAATCCCGGGGGCTCGTTCGCCTCTTTGAGGCGGTCATCGAGAAACAGAGTCACGAGGCCTTTGGCCCGTTCCTCCGGTGTCGCCGGCGTCATTCGCGCTCCCGGATCAGGTCGTGGAAGGCGGCACGCACCTTTGGGTCCGGTTCTGTCGCCGGCGGGTGCGGAACCGGACGTCCGTGTGCATCCAGGACCTGGCCCGTGAGCGCACGCACCGATAGCCAATCCGTTCCAGCCAGCTGCGTCAACTCTGCCGCCATCTCATCAGTCAGATCGCCAATCGGAAGGCAGGTGCGTATGACGTCCAACAGCCATGTGGTTCGGCCTGCGTCCAAGCCAGCTCGCAGTACGTGGACGAGTGCTGCCTGCGCGATCCTCGGGCGGCACGTCACCAGCAGTGTGGTGGCGAGGAGCGTCTGCCGCAGGTCCGCGCGCAGGGGCTGAGAGATCGTCGCCAACGCGAGCGTCGCCAACGCGATATCCAGTGCGTCCTGAGAGTCAGGGGTCGCGGTCGGCCGGTATGTGTGACCGGCCCGTTCCGCGATCCCGGGGAGCCGATGTTGGATGACCGGGAACGCAGCCTCCCAACACTCGACCGCCGTACCACCCGGCGCGCCGGTCGGCGCCGAAGCGAACGCTGCGACCACAGCCTGCGTCACCCCGTACGTACGCTGCGCATCTGAATCAACCGTCTCGGCGATCGCCGCCGCCAGCGTCTTCTCCGCGGTAACCGAGTCCAGTTCGTGTGCCGCGTTCCACAGGTGTACACGTTCCCGTCCGGCGAACGTGCGCCACCCGCCCCCGCCGCGGATACGGATGTAAGCGAGCGCAAGGCAGTAGCTTGCGACCGTCTTCAACGAGTCGTTTGTGCTCTCGCAGCGGGCGGCGAGGCCCTCGCCAAGACCAGCGAACACCTCGTTATCGGAAAACCGGGACACCTCACGGGCCACGTCGTCAATTAGCCCGATACCCGCCTCTGCACCATAGGTCAGGGTCGCTTCAATGATGCGCCATCCGATGGCGTTCGTGACCGCGTCAAGGTCCCACCTGGGAGCCGCGTCGTCCCGATACCGCTGGTTGTCGAATTCTCGTGCCGCGAGTATCGCACCCGCCCGGCCTTCGAGGACGACGGGACGCTGGTCGCTCACGAGCCGCTTCTGCAACTCCAGCGGGTCAGGCTTCGGGCTGGAGTCCCATGCGCTGTTCCGCTTCTGCTCCGGGCGCGGCGTCCGGGCCGGGAAAGCTGCGCCACCCAATCGGACGACTGCATCGACAAGCTCCGGTGTCACCGCGGACTTGGGCTGGTCGCTGGAGTACAGCATCGGCTGGTCGTCGTAGGTCGCCGCGACGTTGTTCGCGACGATGGCGAGCATCACGTCCGTCTGCGGGCTCCTGCCGAGCTCATTCGCGAGCCGGGTGAGGAGCTCAAGGTCCGTGGTCGGGCGACGCCAGCCCGTCCCGACGGCGAGTCGCAGGGCCGCCAGGACGATGGGATCCGCGGTCATGACCTGGGTTTCGAGTAGGTGCGTGTGTGCGGTGTACGCGCGCACGTCCTCGAACCCGGGCATGGCGAGGAGGGCGTCTGCGCCGTCGATGCCCGCAGCGATCGGATCAATGGTTGCGGCCTCCTCCCACCACCGAGTCACAAAGCCGGAGGTGCCGCGACCGTTGGTGTGTTGCCGCACCAGGTAGACGAGATCGACGAGCTTCTCCAGGCATGCGCGCGCGGCGTCGATGTCGATGCCGGCGATGTCTTCGATGCTGTCGATGATTTCCAAGATGGTGGGGTCCTTATGTCCGCCGTAGCTCGCCAGGAGCAGGCAGGCGCGGCGCCAGCATTCGTCGGCCTCATCCTTCGCGCCGGCGGCGACGCAAATGCGGGCGGTCGCGAGTTCGAAGTTAGCGGTGACGCTGTACTGGGTGTTGGTGTCACAGCGTCGGTCCCGGATGACCTTGATCAGAGAGTGGATGGCATCGACGCCGATGTGGTCGGAAACGCGAGACAGGATTTCGAGGAGGTCATTGGTTGCAAGGGGCCCGTTCTCCGGCAGTCCGAAGTTGGTCGTGGTGGTGGTGCCATCGCCGATGGCGATGAGGTGGGTGAGCACCGGGTCGAGGTCGCTGGGTTGGACGACGATGAGGGAGTTCTCGACGACCTTGTGAACGAGCGAGTGAATGAAATACAGGTCGCACGCCCGCGGGTCCCCGGTGAACGGGTGTGCTTCCGCCGCGAGGTCCGCAAGCGCAACCAGGACGGCCGTGGAGGCTGCTTCGGCCGTGGTAACGCCGGCGGCGACATCGTCTGCGATGCCGATCGTCGCCACGGCGTACCGCAGCCAGGCGCGATAGAAGCCGACGCCCGCGAGCTGGCTGGCGTACTTGAGCGGGATAGTCCGGTCGAGGGCGTGGGCGAGCGTGAGGAGCGAAAGCCACCGTTGGATGTTGCCGTAGTTGGCGGAACGACGGTCGAGGACGGCGTCGGTGGCGGCCTGGATGTCCGCTTCAAGGTCGATGGTTCCCAGCCCTGCGAGAACGTCGGCGGCGGGGATGCCGTGGTTCAGGTACCCGACGATGTCGAGTGCCGGCGCAAGCGTCCACGCCTGCCGGGCGAGGTCGGCCGGGTCGGGTAGGCCGGGTGTCCCGGCTGCGGCGAGGTCGGCGAGTGTCAGGTAGACCCGAGCGCTCTTGTCGGGGTCGGTCATCGCCGCAGCAACATCCGGCATGAACCCCGCCGGGAGACCGGCGGTGAACACGTCGACCAGATCTTCAAGGGACGCGTCGTGGTCGAGTTCTAGGTTCTCGGCACCCTGTTCCGCCAGGTTCGGCGGGATGTCACCACGCTGAGTGCGGAGGCGGAGCGCACCGAGCTGGATGGCCAGGTGGAGGTTGCCGTCGCCGTCGGAGCTGTAGGTGGAGCGTTCGCGTTTCGAGTCGGACTCTTGGGCGTCGATGTACGCCTTCCACGGGGCCGCAGCCCCGGCTCGGTCCACGGACTCACAGAGGCGGAGCCCCCACCCTGACGGGAATGTGGGCCGTCCTTCGTACATGAGTCGCTCGGCTACGACGTCGGCACCGACGATGGCCACCACGACGTCCGCGTACTCGACAATCGAGTCGGTCAGCGACTCGGTCTCGTAGGTGTCAATTGACTTGCGGGTCTCGACGCAGGTGATCAGCGTCGGCCAGTCGAGCCGTGCTTCGCTTTCACGGGCAACGATCCCGACGACCCGCTGAAGCGCCTCCGGCGGTTGGAACGCGCGGATGCCTTCGGCGACGAAGCCCGGCCGGATGAGTTCCTTCAGTTCGTCGTATCGGCCAAGGTGCGCGAGGAGCTCGGGAAGGTGCCGGAACGCCCGCGCGTCGGTGAAGAACCCGCGAGCCGCGAGCCACGCGGCAGCGCTTTCACGGATGGACGCGACCCACTCGTCGTCCTTGCCGCGCAGGATGTGCCGGCTAAAGCTTTCGTGATGGATGCGCAGGCCACCGAGGCCGGGTTGCGAGTTCAGCACGGGTGCGAGCGTCTTGAGAGCCGGCGCCAAGAACGGCTTCATCATTGGGGGAAGCAGTTCGCCGAGCTCGTTCGCGGACAGCGCGAAGTCGCACAGCGCGAGGGTACCGATGGCGAACAACTGGTCGGCGGTCATCGCGCCAAGCAGGTACTCGTAGTACGCGTCGACATCAGTGGCCGTGTCGGGGACACGGGTCAGCCGGTGAATAATGTCGTTGGCCGTGCCCGGTGCTGCGTCGTCGTCGAGCGGCGAGGTGCGGGTCGCGTACCGGCACAGGTAGGTGGCGTATAGCGCGTTGCCGCTGGAGCGGTCGTGGACTAGGTCGACGATGGCGCGTTCGTCGTCGTCATCGAGCTGCTCGGTCCCCCCGGGTTCGGTGAGCAGCCCGTGCTTGGTCGCGAGAGTGCGGATCTCCTCCCACGACATGCGGGGCATCTGGACGGGGTCGCCGGTCGCGGATGCTGCGTTGGCGAGGTGGGAACCGGGTTGGCTGGCGATGAGCATGCATACGCCGGGCGGGAGGTCGATGGCGGCAAGCTGGTCAACGAGGAGGCGGGAGGGGTCCGTCTGCTGGCTGGTACGCCGGCCCAGGACCCGGTCGACGTGGTCGAGACCGTCGACGATGAGAAGCACGCTCTGCCCGGGGCGCGTCTCGCGGCATGCCTGCACTGCGACGGTGAGCGCTTCCGGGGTAGCGGCGAACCTGGGCCGCAGGTCTGTGGTGGCTTCGGGCACGATCTGTTCGAGCTGCCGCAGAAGGCTTCCGATGACAACGTCGGTGAGGACCCGTTCCTCTCGGTTGATGTCGGTGGCACCGAGCCAGCAGTGGTGCCGGGCAACAATCCAGCCTTCGTCGCGGTAGGTGTCTGCGAGTTGTTCGCACAGCCAGGATTTGCCGACACCGGGTTCGCCGGTAACGACGACGCGGCCGCCGGCGGGGGTGACGGCGTCGACATGCTTGCGCACTTCTGTGGTAGCGCCGGCCCGGGGCACGACGACGGCCGTTTCGATGGGGTGTCCTTCGGCGACGGCACCGAAGTCGGTGGTGAGCCCGACTTGGGGTAAAACGTATTCCCGCGCGACGTTTCCGTCGAGTGCGCGGGCGCCAGTGGCTGCGTGCGCCAAGGCGAGCGCCGCGTACTCGGGTCGAATGCTGGTGTTGGGGGTGCGCCCAGCGCCGAGCTCTTCGATAACGCGACGCAGGAGCGCGCGCTCAGCCAAACCGGGCGCGGAGAAGTCGAGCGTCGAAGCCGGGGCGCTGGTGTCGATCGTGAGGTGCTCGCACGCCGTGCGGATTTGAACCTCAGTGAGACCGGCAAGGCGCGTCTTCCAGGGTTCAGTTTCCTGGAGGGCCGTCGGGTTGAACTTGAACCTGCGGGTGGCGACGCCCGGCAGCGGGTCACCAGGGTCGCCTGCCGCGTCAACGGGTTTTAGCACGACGGCGAGGTCGTCGTCCGGGTTGCCGTCGCGGACGATGACCCGGTACGTAGTGCCGGAATGCTGTTCCAGGTCGGACAGGAGAGCGCCGAACAGCAAGTCGAGCCGGAGACTCCTCCTGTCCCCGGAAAAGCTGTCCTTCGACAGCTCGCGGTCCAGGGTCGTGTGCTTGATCTGGATACGGACTCGCCGACCGGTCCTGTAGCCGATAGTCAGGTCGTCGAACCGGTCGCCCGTGAACCCCTTGGTGTCGACCGTGATGTGTTCGGCGGTGCCTAGCACCAGGTCGACGAGGGCGATGCCAGTGATGAGGTCCTGGTACGCGTAGCCGTAGTGCGTCGCCCTCAGGTTCATGCGCGTCCTCAAAATGGTCCCAATCCGGCAAGTCGGGTCCCAGAGGAGAGGTCCCGTCATGCTCGGGTGACTCGATGATGGCACGCAGGACCGACAGAGTTGTGTCCCACCGAGCAGGTCGGCGGCACGGTCGAGCTGACCGCACCGCTGGGCCGTCACGCAGCCGTTGCGCCCGCTTCGATGATGCCTACGTGCCCGCGGCATCAAAGCAGAGACGAGTGGTAAGGCTGGCCGCGTGCGGCTGCGCTTGCGGCGGCGAGAGCCGGTGCCAGCCCGTCCTGGTCGAGGATGACGGCGGACATGAGGTATGTGCCAGGGCCGGGGGCGCGGTTGCGGCCGTGACTTGTCGACAGAGCCTGTGGGGTAAATCAGTCGATCTCCGTCTCGCTGCTGTCGAGATGGGTGGTGATGCGCTGGTGTGCGTCGTGCGCGTGTTGGCGCAGGTGCTCGGGGACGGGTGTGGCGTGAGGCGTGGGGCGAGTGTCGTTCACCGCGTGGACGCGGGCGGTGGTGGTGGCGACGGCGTTGGCGACGGCCGCGTTTCGGCTGGCGGCGCGGCGGGCCTGTTCGGCGGCGGCGGCGAGGCCGGCGTAGCGCGCCGGTAGGGCCCTGAGCTACCCCCGCTTTCATGGAGCTTCTTGATCATGGTCTGATGGCCGTGGGGAGGAAGTTGTCCGTGGCAGCACCGAAGAAGTACCCCGATGA
>NZ_VISU01000033.1:0-49093 GCF_007827625.1 Micromonospora sp. CNZ297
GCCCCCTTCACCTCGCGAGGCGTTAACAGGGGGCCCTTCCTTCCACTCGGGGAGGATGGGGGCGTGGGCAGGGGTGAACTGCGGATCTATCTCGGTGCCGCTCCGGGCGTCGGGAAGACGTACGCCGTGCTCGAAGAGGCCCAGCGCCGGGCCGAGCGCGGCACCGACGTGGTGATCGGCCTGGTCGAGACGCACGGCCGCCGGCACACCGCCGAGATGATCAGCGACCTGGAGGTGGTGCCGCGCCGGTCGATGACGTACCGGGGTGTCGAGTTCACCGAGATGGACCTGGACGCGGTGCTGGCCCGGCGGCCCGAGGTCGTCGTGGTGGACGAGCTGGCTCACACGAACGTGCCCGGCTCCCGCCACGAGAAGCGCTGGCAGGACGTGCAGGAGCTGCTCGACGCCGGGATCAGCGTGCTCTCCACTGTCAACGTGCAGCACCTGGAGTCACTGAACGACGTGGTCGCGCAGATCACCGGCACCACCCAGCGGGAGACCGTGCCGGACCAGGTGGTCCGGGCCGCCGAGCAGGTCGAGCTGGTGGACATGACGCCGGAGGCGCTGCGCCGCCGGATGGCGCACGGCAACATCTACCGGCCCGACAAGATCGACGCCGCGCTCGGCAACTACTTCCGGGTCGGCAACCTCACCGCGCTGCGCGAACTGGCGCTGCTCTGGCTGGCCGACAAGGTCGACGAGCAGCTCGACGCGTACCGCGCCCAGCAGGGCATCTCCGACACCTGGGAGGCGCGGGAACGGGTGGTGGTCGCGCTGACCGGCGGCCCCGAGGGCGAGACGCTGATCCGCCGGGCAGCCCGGATCGCCGCCCGCAGCAAGGGCGCCGACCTGCTCGCCGTGCACGTGGCCCGCAGCGACGGGCTCGCCGGCGCCGACCCGGCCCAGCTCGCCCGGCAGCGAGTGCTGGTGGAGAGCCTCGGCGGCACGTACCACCAGGTGCTCGGCACCGACATCCCGGCGGCGCTGCTGGACTTCGCCCGGGGCGTCAACGCCACCCAGCTCGTGCTCGGCGCGAGCCGCCGGGGCCGGTTCGCGCAGGTGTTCTCCCGGGGCGTCGGGGTGACCACCACCGCGCTGTCCGGCCCGATCGACGTGCACCTGGTCACCCACCCGGAGGCGGGGCGCGGGCGCCGGGGCACGTCGGTGCCCGCCGCGCTGTCCCGACGCCGGCGACTGATCGGGTACGCGCTCGCGGTGCTCGGCATGCCGATGCTCACGCTCGTGCTGCGGACGCTGCCCGACCTCACCCTGACGAACGACATCCTGCTGTTCCTCGCCGGTGTGGTGGGCGTGGCGCTGGTCGGCGGGCTGTGGCCCGCGCTGGTCGCCGCGCTCGGCGGTTCGCTGCTGCTCAACTGGTTCTTCACCCCGCCGTACCGGACGCTCACCATCGCCGAGGCGGACAACCTGCTCGCCCTGGGCGTGTTCGTCGGCGTCGCCATCGCGGTGAGCTGGGTGGTCGACGTGGCGGCCCGGCGTACCCGGGAGGCGGCCCGGGCCTCCGCCGACGCGCAGACCCTGGCCACCGTGGCGGGCAGCGTGCTGCGCGGTGAGCGGCCGCTGCCCGCGCTGCTGGACCGGCTGCGGGAGACGTTCGGGCTGCGCGCGGTGAGCGTGCTGGAGCTGACCGACGAGGCCGGCGGACGCCCGGCGCGCGCCCGGGGGGCGGACGCCTGGCGGGTGGTGGCGAGCGTCGGCGAGCGGCCGCCCGGTAGCCCGGGCGCGGGCGAGACCGTGGTGCCGGTCGACGACCGGCTCAGCGTGGTGCTCGCCGGCCGGCGGCTGGAGGCGGCCGACCGGCGGGTGGTCGAGGCGTTCGCCGCGCAGGCCGCCGTCGCGCTGCGCCAGGAACGGCTGGCCGAGGAGGCCGCCACCGCCCGTCCGCTCGCCGCCGCCGACCGGATGCGGACCGCGCTGCTCGCGGCGGTCAGCCACGATCTGCGTACGCCGCTGGCGTCGGCCAAGGCGGCGGTGAGCAGCCTGCGCAGCCACGACGTCGAGTTCGACGCGGACGACCGGGAGGAACTGCTCGCCACCGCCGACGAGTCGCTGGACCGGCTGGGCCGGCTGGTGGCGAACCTGCTCGACATGAGCCGGTTGCAGGCCGGCGCGCTGGGCGTGAGCGCCACAGCGATCGGGCTGGAGGACGCCGTACCCCTGGCGCTTGACGAGCTGGGCCCGGCGGCGGCCGAGGTGACCACCGACATCCCGGCCGACCTGCCGGCGGCGCTGGCCGACCCGGGCCTGCTGGAGCGGGTGCTGGTCAACATCGTGGCGAACGCGCTGCGGCACAGCCCGCCCGGCCGGCCGCCGGCGATCACCGGCAGCGCGCACGCCGGGCAGGTCGAGCTGCGGGTGATCGACACCGGCCCGGGCATCCCGGAGGACCAGTGGGAGCACGTCTTCCTGCCGTTCCAGCGCCTCGGCGACCGGGACAACCAGACCGGGGTGGGCCTGGGGCTGGCGCTGTCCCGGGGACTGGCCGAGGCGATGGGTGGCAGCATCACCCCGGAGACCACGCCCGGTGGCGGTCTCACCATGGTGCTGCGGCTGCCGGCCGCCACCCAGCCGGAGGGGCCGCAGGAATGACCCGGATCCTGGTCGTCGACGACGAGCCGCAGATCCTGCGCGCGCTGCGGATCAACCTGCGCGCCCGGGGCTACGACGTCGAGGTCGCAGGCAGCGGCGCCGCCGCGCTCAAGGCCGCCGCCGGGCACCCGCCGGACCTGGTGGTGCTCGACCTCGGCCTGCCCGACCTGGACGGCACCGACGTCATCCGGGGTCTGCGCGGCTGGACCGCCGTGCCGATCATCGTGCTGTCCGGACGGGCCGGCAGCGAGGACAAGGTGGCCGCGCTCGACGCGGGCGCCGACGACTACGTGACCAAGCCGTTCGGGGTGGACGAGCTGCTGGCCCGCATCCGCGCGGTGACCCGGCGGCTCGCCCCGGCCACGCCCGCCGTGCCCGCGCTGCGGATCGGCCACAACACCGTCGACCTGGCCGACCGGACGGTCACACGGGACGACGGCGTCGAGGTCAAGCTCACCCCCACCCAGTGGGCCATGCTGGAGAAGCTGCTGCGCAACCCGGGCAAGCTGGTCAGCCAGCGCCAGTTGCTGCACGACGTGTGGGGGCCGGAGTACCACCACGAGACGAACTACCTGCGGCAGTACATGGCCCAGTTGCGCCGCAAGCTGGAGGACGACCCGGCCCGGCCCCGCCACCTGATCACCGAACCGGGCATGGGCTACCGCTACCGCCCCTGACGTTTGCGCGAGCGCGGGCGGGGGACTCGGCGACCCGGCCGAGCAGCGGGGGAGGGGCATGGCGGACAACCGGTCCTCGGAGGGGTTCGGCCGCCGCCTCGACGAGCACGCCATCGACGCGGGCGCGGCCGAGCCGGAGCGACCCGACGGGCTGGTCGACAGCGGCGTCTACGTCGGCGGCGTACGCCGGGCGTCGCCTGTCACCCTCGCCGACACGTTCCGCTGCCTGCAACACCTCGACGACGCGATGGCCTGGATCGGGCTGCGCCGGCCGGGCCGGGAGGAGGTCGCCTCGCTCGCGGCCGAGTTCCAGCTCCCCGACCTGGCCGTCGAGGACGCGATCAACGCCCACCAGCGCCCCAAGCTGGAACGCTACGGCGACACCCTGTTCGTGGTGCTGCGCGCCGCCCGCTACCTGGACGCCCGGGAGGCGGTCGAGTTCGCCGAGCTGCACCTGTTCCTCGGCCCCGGTTTCGTGATCACCGTGCGGCACGGCGGCACGCCGGACCTGGCCGGGGTACGGCGGCGGCTGGAGGCCGAACCCGAGGTGCTCGCGCTCGGCCCGGAGGCGGTGCTCTACGCCGTGCTGGACCGGGTGGTGGACGGCTATGCCCCGGTGGTGGCCGGGCTGGAGAACGACATCGACGAGATCGAGACCGAGGTGTTCGGCGGCGACCCGAACGCCAGCCGCCGCATCTACGAGCTGAGCCGCGAGGTGATTCAGTTCCAGCGGGCCGCCCGGCCGCTGCTGAAGGTGGTCGACGCGCTCACGCACGGCTTCGACAGGTACGGCACGGACGAGGAGCTGCGCCGCCGGCTGCGCGACGTGGCCGACCACCTGACCCATGTGGTGGAGCGGGTGGACGGGTTCCGGCACCTGCTCCAGAACATCCTCACAGTCAACGCCACACTGGTGTCGCAGGCGCAGAACGAGGAGATGCGCAGCCTGACCGCTGCCAGCTTCGAGCAGAACGAGGAGATCAAACGGGTCTCCGCGTGGGCGGCCATCCTGTTCGCGCCCACCCTGATCGGCACCGTCTACGGGATGAACTTCACCCACATGCCGGAGCTGGACTGGCGGTTCGGCTACCTGTTCGCGGTGGCCCTGATGCTCGCCGTCTGCGGCGCGCTCTACCTGCTGTTCAAGCGGCGCGGCTGGCTGTGAGCCGGCCCGGGCGCCGGAGCAGTTCGCCGTCGGTGATCCACTAAAGTGTCCGGGTGGCTACCCCCTGTCGTCCGTGCGTCGTCCGGCTCTCGTGTGCCGGAGGGGAACGCTGATCGGGGACACGGTTCCGGCACCGCGCGGCGGGCGCCGGACCAGTGACGGAAAGCGCGGGCTGGCCGGCCACTGTGCACGGATCGTCGCGTCCCGGCCGTTCGAGGTGGCCATCGTGGTGCTCATCATGGCCAACGGCGTGGTGCTGGGCATCGAGACGTACCCGAACCTCGGGGCCGCCGGGCCGGTGCTGCGGTGGACGGAGTGGATGTTCCGGGCGGTATTCGTCGTGGAGATCACCATCCGGGTGCTCGCGTACGGCCGCCGCCCGCAGGACTTCTTCCGGCACGGCTGGAACGTCTTCGACCTGCTGGTGACAGCAGCCATATTCGTCCCGGGCCTGCACGGCGACTCGGCTGTGCTGCGGTTCATCCGGGTCGCCCGGGTGCTGCGCCTCGTGCGCTTCTCACCCGGCCTGCGGACCATCGTCGCGGCGCTGTGGCGCAGCCTCCCAGGCGTCGCGGGTTTCCTCGCGCTCGCCGCCGTCACGCTCTACGTGTACGGCATGGCGGGCTGGCTGATCTTCGGCGACCGCTATCCCGAGCAGTACGGCGACATCGGCCGCTCGCTCGTCACGCTGTTCGTGCTGCTGTCCCTGGAGACGCTGCCGGACCTGCTGGAACAGGGTCTGGAGGTGTCGCCGTGGACGCTGCTCTACTACGTCAGCTTCGTGATGATCGCGGTCAACCTCCTGCTGAACATCCTCATCGCCGTCATCGTCAACTCGATGGAGGAGGCGCGCCGGCTGGAGATGACCGAAGGGCTGGCCTCCGACTACGACTCCGACGGGGACGGGATACCGGACGAGGTGGACCGGATCGCGATCAGCCAGCGACTGGACGACCTGCGGATGGTGATCGCCGAGTTGGAGCGGGAACTGCGCATCGACCGGGAGGAGCCGCCCGGCGCGCCGCGCCGCCGCCAGCCCTCGGACCACTGATCAGGGACGGTCATGACAGTTCCGTGACGAACGCGGCTCCCGGGTTTGGCCGGCTGGTTGATCGGGGCAACCAGCCAGACGCCAACACATCTGAGGGAAGGGACGCCTCTCGTGGAGATCACGGGCTTCTTCACCGCGCTCATCATCGGTCTCGTCATCGGTGCGCTCGGGCGCCTGGTGGTGCCGGGCAAGCAGAACATCCCGATCTGGCTGACCCTGCTCATCGGTGTGGTCGCCGCGTTCGTCGGCACGCTGGTGGCCGGCGCGTTCGGCGTCGACGACACCCCCGGCATCGACTGGATCGAGCTGTTGCTCCAGGTCGGCTTCGCCGCCATCGGCGTCGCCGTCTTCGCCGGCCTCTACGGCCGCCGCCGCATCTGAGGACCGAAGGAAGGGCCCCTTCTTAACGCATCGCGCATAAGAAGGGGCCCTTCTTAACGTGTGCGCCGGCTACTCCCGCCAGCCGGTCAGCTCGACGCCCTTGGCCAGCTCCACCCGGAAGCCGAGGGCGATCTCGCCGCTCTCACCAGGTGCCAGTGACAGCCGCCAGGTCAGCTCACCCAGCTCCGTACGCTCGGCCGGTGGCGGCGTCAGCGCGGTCTCGCGTACCACCACCGCCTCGTCCCGGGACACCGGCAGCTGATCCTGGACCTCCACAGTGGCCGGCCGGGGCGTGTGGTTCGCCACAGTGATCCGGTACTCCACCTCCCGCCGCCGCGTCGACCCGAGCGTGGCCTTGCTCTCGGTGCGCCGGGACAGCTTCCGCTCCACCCGCAGCCGGTCGTCCACCCCGAGCGCCAGCTCGGTCTCCTCGCCCGGCGCCCACGTCTTCAGCCGCGTCGCCGCCACGAAATCGGCGCCGTGGAAGACCGACGCCGGGCCGGGCAGCAGCGTGTGGTCCGACGTGTTGCGGACCGTGGCCCGCAGGTGCGCCTCGGCGGCACGCACCGGCACGCTCACGTGGTCCAGCCGGGCCGGCAGCTCCAGCACCGCGATCGTCACCCGGTGCGCGCTGCCGTCCGCGGGCACCGCCACCGGCCGCGCGGGACGGTAGGTAGCCGCCGTCACGCCCTGCTCCACCTCGGCGACGCTCTCCCGCACCGCCGGCGCCGCGGCGCGTGCCGCGCGGGGACGGCCCGCGGGTGCCGCGCCGGGCGCCGGGGGCGGCACCACGCCGCCGAACGACGCGGCCGACACGGCCATCGGCGGCTCCGGCCGGAGCCGGTCGAGATACCAGGGCGACAATTCGGGTACGCCGCTCGCCGCCGCCGGCCGGGCCGTGGAGAGCTGGAGTTCGCACTCCGGCCAGTCCTCCCCGGTGCCCTGGCTGACCAGCCCGAACCAGGTGACAGTCATGGTGTCCTCGACCAGCCGCAGGTCGTAGGAGGGCGTCCAGCGGGCGCCGTCCACCAGATATGTCAGCTCCAGCTCCACCTCGGTGTCGTCGGCGTCCACCGAGACGGACACCTCGGCGGCCAGCCGGTCCGGCTCCCGTTTGCCGCGCGCCGCGTCCAGTTCCCGGTCGACGGCGGCCAGTTCCTCGGTTAGCTCGGTGCGCCGCCGGGCCAGCCCGCGCCGCCGGGCCCGCGACTCGGTGAGCTGACCGGACACCGAGTCGGTGAAGGCCGCGACGTCGGCCGGGGCCGCGTCGCCCGCGGCCAGCGCCCGGGCGTACGTGCCACCGGCCCGCTCGGCGAGCCGGGTGAGGAACTCGCCGCGCTGTTCCTCGACCGCGTCGGTGTCACCGACCTCGGCCAGCTCGTCCGCCAGTTCCCGCCGCCGCCGTTCCAGCTCGACCACCTGGGCGTCGGTGCTGCGGGGTTGCCGCCACGCGGTCACGTCCACCCCGAGTACGGTCACCGCGCCCCGGCCACCCACCCGGATCGAGTCCCGGCGCAGGCCCAGCGGGAGCGGGGCGACGCGTACCCGGTGGTCGCCCGCGGCCAGCCGGACGCCGCCGCGGCGGGTGACCCGGGCGCGGTCCGGGTAGACGGTCACGCCGACGACGGGCGCATCGATCTCCACAGTGTCCACGGCGGCGAGGGTAGTTCAGGCGCGCCCGCGGCGGGGCTGCCGTAGAGCGGATACGCGGTGGCGCGCACTGAGGTGTCCTCCACCACTTCGCGGGTAGGCCGCTGAACCGCCGCGCACCTACGGGAGGCGATCAGGGCGGATTTCTGGCACGGTGTCGGGTAGCGACGGGTGTGCGGTGGAGGGGGAGTGGTGGAGTTCTCGGTGACGACCAGACAGGGGCGTGTCGGCCCGGTGATCGAGGTCGCCGGCGACCTGGACATGGCCAGCGCACCGACGTTGCGTGACCGGTTGCTCGAGGTGGTGGAGACCGGCGCCCGGACGGTGGTCGTCGACCTGACCCAGGTCGGATTCGTGGACTCCAGCGGCCTTGGCGCGCTCGTGCTCGTCTACAAGAACCTGCGGGAGCGCGACGGCTGGCTCGGTCTGGCCGTCGTCCGCCAGTCGATCCGCAACGTCTTCTCGATCACCTCGGTGGACCGCGTCATCCCGCTCTTCGGCACGGTGCGTGACGCCGAGGACGGTTCACCGGCGGCGGTGCGCTGAGCGCTCCTCGTCCGGGCTGACGCGGGCGGTGTCGGCACCGGCGGTGCTGCGCCGCGGCCCGTGGTCGCCGTACCAGTCGACGACGAGCAGCGTGGCGTCGTCGGTCAGAGCCGGCCCGGCGATCTCCAGCACCGCGTCGGACAGCGCCCGGACCGCCTCACGGGGATGCAGGTGGGAGAGGCGGAGCAGGGCGGCGGGCAGGTCGAGGTCGGCGGCGTTGCGGTCGCGCATGCCGTCGGTGACCACCACCAGCCGGTCGCCGGGTAGCAGTGGCAGCTCCCCGCTGCGGTAGCTCTCGCCGGGGAACATCCCGAACGGGAAGTTGCCCGGCAGGTCCACCGGTACGACCCGGCCGTCCCGGACCAGCATCGGTGGGACGTGCCCGGCGTTCACCAGTTCGCAGCGTCCCGTGGTCAGGTCGATGCGGCCCAGCACGGCGGTGACGTACGCGCCGCGTACGTTCGCGTTCTCCGCGACGGCCCGGTTGGCCTCCTCGGCCTGGGCGACCAGGCCGGCGCCGCGGCGGCGGCTGTTGCGCAGGCTGCCCACGCCGAGGGTGGCGGTGAGCGCGCTCGCCACGCCGTGGCCCATCGCGTCGGTGACGCTGAGGTGCAGCAGGTCCCGGGCCAGGCTGTAGTCGAAGGTGTCGCCGCCGACGCTCGCGGCGGGTTCCAGCCAGCCGGAGAGGGCGAAGGCGCCGGCCTCGCAGGTGAACGAGGCGGGCAGCAGGCGACGCTGGATCTCGGCGGAGAGGCTGAACGGGGTGGTGCGCTGTCCCCACTCGAACAGGTCGGTGTGCCTGCGGTTGGCGATGACCACGAACGCCAGCGCGTGCGCGGTACGGGCGACCCAGTTCACCACGTCGCCGTCCGGCTCGTCGGGCAGCTCGATCTCCAGCAGGCCGATCGCCTCACCGCGGTCGGTGACCGGCGCCAGCACGGTCCACGTGCCGTCGCGGCGGATGACCTCGGGCGCCTGCTGGCGGAGTGCGCGTTCGTAGGGCCCGCCGTCGAAGGGGAGGACCTCGGCGTCCTCCTCGCCGTGACGCCGGCCGGTACCGCCGCCGGCCGGCTGGTGCGTCAGCCGGACCAGCGCACGGCCGCTGAGGTCGGCGATCAGCAGCGAGACGCCGCGCGCGTTCAGCGCCGTGGCGATGACGCCGGTGACGGCCTCGACCGCCTGCACCGGGGCGGCGTCCTCGGCCGACTGCAACATCCCGGCCAGCACCGCCTGCTCGCTGTCCTTCACCCCCCGAGCATATTCAGCGCGCCGGACGTCCGCCTGGCGAGCGACACCGGGGGGCGGCGGGTCGCCGTCATCGACCAGAGGTTATTGCATATAGTTGGCAACTACCGAATAGTGGCGGTAGCGGGCGCTCCGGCACGCGATGATCGATCCTCGCCGGAGCGCCCGCCCGCTGCCACCCGCAGACGAGTGTTCGAGGGGTTGCCGTGGCGATCAGACCCAAGCCCGTACGCGTGGCCGCGGTGCTCGCCGCCGCCCTGCTCGCCGCCGCCGGTTGCTCGTCGCCCACGGCGTCGACAGGCGGCCCGAAGGGCGCGGACACGCTCGTGGTCGCCACCGCGGGCGAGCCGGACACGCTCAACCCGGTGCTCAACTACGGCGTCGACGGCGCATCGCTGATCTTCGACGGGCTGGTCGCCCGGGACGCCCGCAACGAGCTGGTGCCCGCACTGGCCCGTGAACTGCCTGCCGTCTCGGCGGACGGGAAGACAGTCACCGCGAAGCTGCGCGAGGGTGTGCTGTTCCACGACGGCAGCCCGCTGACCGCCCAGGACGTGGTGTTCACCTACCAGGCGGTGCTCGACCCGGGAGTCGACTCCACGCTGCGGTCCGATCTGGACATGCTCGCCTCCGTCACCGCGCCCGACCCGGCGACGGTCGTGTTCACCCTGAAGTACGCGTACGCGCCGTTCCTGCAACGGCTGGCGCTGGGGATCGTCCCGGCGAAGGCGTTCGCCGGGCAGGACGTCAACAAGGCCGCGTTCAACCGCAAGCCGGTCGGCACCGGCCCGTACCGGTTCACCTCGTGGACACCCGGTGACCCGCTCGTGCTCGCGGCCAACGAGACGTACTGGGGTGGCAAGCCGGCGAACTCCGGCGTTGTGGTGGCGTTCGTCGCCGACGACAACGTCCGGGCCCAGCGGATGCGGGCCGGCGAGTTCGACGCGGCGGAGCTGGCACCGAAGCTCGCGTCCGGGTTCGAGGGCCGGGACGGCTACCGGGTGCAGAAGGTGCCGACCGCCGACTACCGGGGCGTCATGCTGCCGATGGGCAACCCGGTCACCGGCGACCTCGCGATCCGGAAGGCGCTGAACGTCGCGGTGGACCGGCAGGCCATGGTGACAGGCGTGCTCGGCGGCGCGGGCGAACCCGCGTTCGGCCCGGTGCCGCCCACGTCGGAATACGCCGAGCCGTCGATCGCCGGCAGGCCCGCCGCCGACACCGCCGCGGCGACCGCCGCGCTGGACGCCGCCGGGTGGAAGCCCGGCCCGGACGGCATCCGGGTGAAGGACGGGCGGCCGGCCGCGTTCGCGCTCATGTACCCGGCCACCGACAGCCTGCGCAAGGAACTGGCCCTGGCCGTCACCGCCGACGCGAAGAAGGTCGGCATCAAAGTCACGCCGGAGGGCCTGACCTGGGACGCGATCACCCCGCGGATGGGTGACGACGCGCTGATGATGGGCTACGGCACGCCGTACGACCCGGACTTCGTCTCGTACAAGCTGTTCAGCTCGGCCTTCGCCGGGCAGGGCTTCTTCAACCCCGGTTCGTACCGCTCGGCTGTCACCGACGCCGCGTTGCAGGAGGGCCGGGACAACGCCGACCCGGCCGCCCGTAAGGCCGCGTACGCCACGTTCCAGAAGCAGCTCGCCACCGACGTGCCGTGGGTGTTCCTCACCTATCTCCGGCACACCTACGTGCTGAAGGACGCCGTGACCGGGGTGACGCCGCGGGTCGAGCCGCACGAGCACGACGTCGCCAACAGCATCTGGTGGAACGTGCACACCTGGACGAAGAAGCCGTGACGGCAGCCGTGACCGGTCGGCGGCGGCCGGCCGGGGCCGGCACCGTGGTCCGGCGCCGGCTGCTGGTGGCGCTACCGGTGCTGGCCGCCACCAGCATGGGCATGTTCGCCCTCGGCGCCGCCTCCCCGATCGACCCGGCCCAGCAGTACGCGGGCGCGGCGGCGTTCACCACCAGCGAGGAGAACCTCGCGCAGATCCGCGCCAACTGGGGCGTCGACGATCCGCTGCCGGTGCAGTACGCCCGCTGGATCGGCAACCTGCTACGCGGCGACCTGGGCTGGTCGACGAGCCGGCACGAGCCGGTCACCTCGGTGCTCGCGGCCCGGGCCGGCTGGACGCTGCTGCTCGTCGGCACCGCGCTGGCCCTGGTGCTGGTGGCGAGCGTGCTGCTGGGCACGCTGGCCGCGTACCGGCGCGGCGGCTGGTTCGACAGGGCGCTGCGCGCCGTCGCGTACGCCGTGCAGTCCATGCCGGTGTTCTGGATCGGCCTCGCGGCGATCGCCGTGTTCGCCCTCAGCCTCGGGTGGCTGCCCGCCGGCGGGCTCACCGACATCACCGCCACCGGCACCGACCCGGCCGACGTGGCCCGGCACCTGGTGCTCCCGGTGACGGTGCTGGCGATCTCCCAGGCGCCGTGGTTCGTGCTGTTCGTCCGCGACGCGGTCGCCGAGAGCCTGCGCGACGACCACGTCCTGGCCGCCCGCGCCCGAGGGCTCCCCGGCCGGGTCGTCCTGTTCGGACACGCGCTGCGGACCGCGCTGCTGCCGTTCCTCACCCTGGTCGGCACGCACCTGCCCGAACTCGTCGGCGGCGCGGTCCTGGTGGAGACCGTGTTCTCCCTGCCCGGCCTCGGCGCGGTCACCGTCGAGGCCGCGCTGGGCGCCGACTTCCCGCTGCTCGCGGCCACGACGCTGGCCACCACCGTCGTGGTGCTGACCGCGAACCTGGTCACCGACCTCGCCTACGCCGCCGCCGACCCCCGGGTACGCCTCGATGACTGACCTCGCCCTCCCTGCGCGCGTCCGGCGCCTGCGCCTCCCCGGCGGCGTCGGCACGACTGTCGCCGTCGTCGTGCTCGCCGGTGTCGTCGCCGCCGCGCTTCTCGCCCCGGTCCTGTGGCCGCTCGACCAGAGCGCCGTCGACCTCTCCCGTACCCGGCTCGCGCCCTCGCCGGAGAACCTGGCCGGCACCGACGACCTCGGCCGCGACGTGGCTCTGCGCAGCCTCTACGGCCTGCGCGTCTCGCTGCTCGTCGGCGCGGTCGCCGCGCTCGTCGCGGCGGTCATCGGCGGCCTGGTCGGCGCCGTCGCCGGCAGCGTCGGCGGCTGGGTCGACCGGGCGCTCATGCGCGTCGTGGACACCGTCGCCGCGCTGCCGCACCTGCTGCTGGGCATCTTCATCGTGGCGATGCTGCGCCCCAGCCTGGGCGCGGTGATCGCGTCCATCGCGCTGACGCACTGGCTGTCCACCGCCCGGATCGTCCGCTCCGAGCTGCTCAGCCTGCGCAACCGGCCGTTCGTGGACGCCGCGATCTCCGGCGGCGCGGGGCGCGTCCGGGTGCTCACCCGGCACCTGCTGCCGCACGTGCTGCCGCGCCTGGCGCTGGCGACCACGCTCATGGTGCCGCACGCCGTCTGGCACGAGACCGCGCTGTCGTTCCTCGGCCTCGGCCTGCCGCCGCACCTGGCCTCGATCGGCAACATGATCAACGACGGGCAGCGGTCACTGCTCACCGGCGCCTGGTGGGCCAGCATCGTCCCCGGCCTCCTGCTGGTGGCGGCCACGCTGGCGCTCGCCGTGCTCACCGGCCGCTGGCGCGACCGTCTCGACCCGCGCGTACGAGCGGAGCTGCACCTGTGACCGCCCCGGCGCTGCTGACCGTCGACGGGCTGACCGTCCGTTTCCGGCTGCGCGACGCGGTCGTGCACGCCGTCACCGACCTGAGCCTCACGCTGCGGCCCGGCGAGCTGCTCGCAGTGGTCGGTGAGTCCGGGTGCGGCAAGTCCGTCCTCGCGCACGCCCTGCTCGGCCTGCTGCCGCGCAACGCCACCGTCACCGGGCAGGCCCGCCTGCACGCGCCGGGACGCGAGGAGGCCGACCTGATCGGCGCGGGGGAGCGGCACCTCGCCCGGCACGTACGCGGCCGGGGCGTGGGCCTCGTCCCGCAGAGCCCCGCCACCGCGCTCACCCCGGTGCGTACCGGGCGGAAGCTGCTGGAGGAGACGCTGCGCGCCCACGGACACAGCCGCCGCGACGCGCCGGCCGCCGCCGCCCGGATCGCCGCCGACGTGGGTCTCGACCCGGCTGACCTGAACCGGTACCCGCACGAGCTGTCCGGCGGCATGGCCCAGCGGCTCGCCACCGCGCTCGCCCTCGCGCCCGACCCGCCGGTGCTGCTCGCCGACGAACCCACCACCGGCCTGGACCGGCCGCTCGTCGACCACACGCTGGATCTGCTGCGCCGCCGCTGCGACACCGGCGCCGCCGTCCTGCTCATCACGCACGACCTGACCGCCGCGCGCCGCGTCGCGGACACCGTCGCCGTGATGTACGCCAGCCGCATCGTCGAACACCACCCCACCGAGGCGCTGTTCGACGGCCCGGCCCACCCGTACACCGCCGGTCTGCTCGATGCGCTGCCCGACCGCGCCTTCGTTCCGGTACCCGGCCACCCGCCTGCGCTCACCGACCTGCCCGGCGGCTGCGCCTTCGCCCCGCGCTGCGCCCGCGCCACCGGCACCTGCGACGCCCTGCCCCGCCTCGCCGCCGACGGCGAGGGCCGGGTCGCCTGCCACCACCCGCTGCGCGAGGAGGTACCGGCATGACGCTCACGGTTCCCGGCGCCACCGACGCCGCCGCCCCGGGCGCCGCGCCGGCCGCCGGGCTCGCCGCGCACCAGGTCTCCGTCGCGTACGGGGGGCAGCGCGTCCTCGACCGGGTCGACCTGCACGTCGCCCCGGGCGAGACGGTCGGACTGCGCGGCCCCTCGGGCAGCGGCAAGTCCACTCTGGCCCGCGTCCTCGCCCTGCTGCACGCCCCGGACGGCGGTCACGTCACGATCGACGGTCAACCGCTCGGCGGCGTCCGCCACCGCCTGCCGGCGCACCTGCGCACCCGCGTCGCGATCCTGTTCCAGAGCCCGCGCGCCGCCACCGACCCGCGGCTCAGCCTCGCCGACATCATCGCCGAGCCGCTACGCGCCACCGGCACATCACGCGAGCAGGCGGCCGCCCGTACGGCGGAACTGGCCGACCTGGTCGGCCTCACCGCCGACCTGCTGACCCGCCGGCCGCACGCGGTGAGCGACGGGCAACTGCAACGCGCCTGCCTGGCCCGCGCCCTGGTGCATCGGCCGGACTACCTGCTCTGCGACGAGGCCACCGCGATGCTCGACGCCTCCACCCAGGCGCACGTCGCCGCCGTCATCACCGACTACCAGCGCGGGCAGGGAGCCGGGGTCCTGGTCATCACCCACGACCCGGCGCTGATGGCCCGCTGGGCCACCCGGGTGGTGGACCTGCCGGCGGCGTGACGTCGCGTCACTCCTGCACCGGGCGGCGTACGACGCCCAGCGCCCCGGCGACGACGGCCCCGAATCCGACGGCCATGAGCGGCATTCCCATCCCGAAGGGCAGCTCACCGACCCAGTTGATGCTGTCGCGCTCCGGCAGCGCGCCCAGGCTCACCGCGACCACCGCACCGGCGAGGAACATCCCGGCCACCGCTGCGCCGACCGCGAGCTTGGCGCACGCCACGCTCCGCCCGGCCCAGAGACCGGCGAGGAGGGCGACCACCAGGGACACCACGACCAGCCAGGTCCAACCGCCCTCGGCCTCCAGGTAGGCCCAGCCCGAGTACGACCACTGATGGAGGCGGCTGGCGCGGAACCACGGGATCAGGTAGCCGAACAGCGCGGCGGCGCTGCCGGCTAGGAGCAGCGCGTCGGGGGCGGGGCGGTACCAGCGAGGGGAGTCGTCCATGCGTCCGGAAGGTAGCAGTCACCCTCATCCACGTGCACAGGCGACGGTGCCGCGGACCGGCCGTACGGACGTGGCGGTGACCCGGCCGCTGCGCCGCGACCGGGCCACCGCGCCCCGCGCTGTCAGCCGCCCAGACTCGCGGCGGCGGACTGGATCGCCGAGGCGAACGTGCTGACCTGGGTGTAGACGCCGGGGTAGTTGGGGCGGGCGCAGCCGTTGCCCCAGCTCACGATGCCCACCTGAATCCAGGCGTTGGCGGCGTCCCGGCGGAACATCGGGCCACCCGAGTCACCCTGGCAGGTGTCGACACCGCCGCTGGCGTACCCGGCGCAGATCTCCTCGCCCGGAATGACGTCACCGCCGTAGTAGCGGTTGCAGGTGGTGTCGTCGACGAACGGCACGCTGGCCTTGAGCAGGTAGCGCTGCTGTGCGCCGCCCTCCCGCGCGGCGCCCCAGCCGGCCACCGTGAAGGTGCCGTTGTCGTACGCCGTGCTGGTCGCGATCTTGAGCGTGGCGAGCGAGGTGACCGGGGAGGCGAGCCGGATCAGCGCCCAGTCGTCGCCGTTGCCGTTGTAACCGGGGGCGCGGTAGACGTAGTTGGAGCGGACCTGGATCCGGCTGGAGGACTGGAGGTCCACCACGCCCAGGGTGGCGGTGATGCTGGTGTTGGCGCCGGTGCGGCCGACGCAGTGCGCGGCGGTGAGGACCAGTCGCGGGCTGTAGAGCGCACCGCCGCAGCCCATCGAGAGCCGGACCATGAACGGGAACTCGCCCTGCGCGGCCCGGGTGCCGCCGACGACGTACGGCGTCATGTCCCCGGCCGGGGCCGCCGTGGCCGGCGCGGTCACGGCGACCGCTCCCGCGGTGACCACTGCCAACACGGCCGCCATCCGGCCGAGGAATCTACGCCAACGGACCATGGTCCCTCCCGACATCGACTGTGTGCCGCCCGGCCAGGCCGCACTCGAGGTGGCAGGAGCTTATGGACGTTCATCGATGAACTGCAATGGATGTGGGCATCCCGTCTGTGTCATACGCCGCGCGCGCCGGCGCCGTGCTCGGCACCGGCGCGCGCCGGACGACGGGAGTCCGGGGTCAGCACCAGCCGTTGATCGGCCCGTTGACACCGGTGGACAGGTAGGCGTCGGACACCCAGCTGCCGTCGCTGAGCCGGTCCCACAACGCGGTGGTGCCGTACCGGCCGGTGTGCGAGGTGCCGTTGGCGGAGCAGGAGACGGTGACCGTGGCGCCGTCCGCGAGCGATCCGAGGACGCCGTACCCCGTTCCGGGACCGGAGCGCCGGGTCAGCGTGCCGCCGCCGTTCGCGTCGACGACTCCCTGGTTGAAGCCGAGCGCGCCGTAGTTGTAGACGGCGCCGCCCACGCCCGCGAAGGCGGATCCGTGCCGGGCGCCACCCTGGTACTCGCCGGCGCCGTTGACGAAGTCCCACTTGCCGATGCCGTGCCCGGCGATCGGGACGTAGACCGAGTTCTGCCGCAGCCCGAAGTGCACGTGCCGGCCGGTGGCGGAGCCGCCGCAGGTGACGTCGGTGCCGGTGTAGCCGAGGTACGCGCCCTGCCCGACGGCGGCGCCGTTCACCGAGATGCTGCTCCACAGGTGGTAGTAGTCGGTCGAGTAGCCCCGGTCGTGGATGACCCGGATCCACCCGGTGCACATCGTGTACGCGGTTCCGGCCCGCGCGGCCCGGACCACCTGGTCGCCACCGGCGAGGTCGACGGAACTCCACGGCGCGCCGCCGCCCCAGCCGTGCGGCCCGCCGGTGAGCGTCCACGTCTGCCCGACCGCGAACGGCAGCGCCATGCCGGTCCGGAAGTCGCTCCCCGCGTACATCGGTGCGACTGGCGTGGTGAACACCGCCTTCTCGTCCGTGTTCACCAGCGGTGACGCGGCGGCCAGGTCACCGAACGACGCCTCGCCGTCGAAGGCGACGGTCCAGCCCTTGCCGTCGGTCCGCGCGAGGAAGACCGACCCGGTGGGGTGCGCGTCCCGGGACCGGTCCGCCAGCAGCACCGCGGTGCCGAAGGCCCATCCGCCGCTCGCCCGGGTGACGGTGACCCGGGTCCGCTGCGGCCCGGCGGTCCGGGTCGCGGCGTCGGCCTGGCCGAGGAGTTTCGCGGTCACCGCGTCGGTGACGGGCGCGGGTGCCGGGCGGGGCGCGGCCGAGGCTGGGGCCGGCACCACGGCCCAGGCGCCGATCGCCGCCAGCGTGAAGGAGAGCACGAGCCGTCGCATGGGGCCTCCTATCGACAAGCATCACTGAATGGCGAGGCTATCGAAGGGCATGAAAGTTGTCTACGAGTTCCGCATGCTCCGGTGAAGGATCTGTGCGTCGGGTTGATTCGCGGCTGGCCGGGTAGCTGAGCGGTATGCGAGTACCGACCCTGGTCAAGACCGCGGCAGCAGTCACCGCGACCGCCGCCGCGGGCGCCGCCGCCACCTCCACCGGCACCTCGTCGCGCTGGTACCGCCGTCTGCGAAAGCCCGCCTGGCAGCCGCCGTCGGCCGCGTTCCCCCTCGTCTGGACCCCGCTGTACGGGCTGATCGCGGTCGCCGGTGCGCGGGCGCTGGACCGCTCCGAGGGGCCCGAGCGCGCCGCGTTCGCCCGCGGCTACGCGCTCAACCTGGCGCTCAACGCCGGCTGGACCGCCCTGTTCTTCGGCGCCCGCAGGCCCGGCGCCGCGCTGGCCGAGATCGCCGCGCTCAACGCGTCCAACCTGGTGCTGCTGCGCCGCGCGGCGCGCACCGACCGTCCCGCCGGGGCGGCGCTCGCCCCGTACGTCGCGTGGACCCTCTTCGCCACCGCGCTCAACGGCGCGATCGTCGGCCTCAACCGGGGACGGTGACCGGCGTTCCGCTGATCAAGGTCGGCCGTCGGCGGACGCCGGGCGGGTCGCGCGCCACGACGCCAGGAGCCGCAGCCGATCCGCGTCCGGGCTGCCCGGCTCGGCGGTGAAGACGAGCATGACCGGGCCGGGACTGCCCGGCAGCGGATAGGTGTCCCAGTCCAGGACGATGTCGCCCAGTCCTGGTACCCGGAACGTCTTCGTGCCGCTCACCGAGGCGCGGACGTCGTGCCGTGCCCACAGCCGCCGGAACTCCGCGCTGCGGATGCTCAGCTCGCCGACGATCGCGGTGGCGCGGGGATGGGTCGGGTCGTCGGCGACGGCGGCGCGGAGCATGCCGATGTAGTCGAGCGCCTGCCGCTCCCAGTCCGGGCAGCTCCGTCCCCCGGTCAGCGCGTCGTCGAACAGCAGCAGGAGCATGTTGAGCCGGCCGGGCGGGTGGTTCGCCGGGTCGCCGAGCAGCGCCTGCGCCATCGGGTTCCAGTCGAGCAGGTCCAGATGCCGGCCGAGGACGACAGCCGGCGTGTCCATCACCCGCAGCAGCCGCCGGGTGCCGTCCGGCACCCGCTCCGGCTCCCGGTCGACGCGGGCGGGCACCGGCCGCCGGGCGGCCCGGGCCAGCGTGAACAGGTGCCGGCGTTCGGTGTCGTCCAAGCCGAGGGCGCCTGCGAGCGCGTCCAGGACGTCGTCCGAGGGGCGTACCTCCCGGCCCTGCTCCATCCGCTGGTAGTAGTCGGTGCTCAGCCCGGCCAGCAGGGCCAGTTCCTCCCGCCGCAGGCCGGTCACCTTGCGCCGGCCGCCCGGCTCCAGGCCGACGTCGCGCGGGCGCAGCCGGCCGCGCCGGGCGCGCAGGAAGGCGCCCAGCTCGCGTGCGTACGGATGCGGGCTGCTCATGCCGCCAGTCTGCCGCGACGCCGCCCGCCCAGGGTAGGTCCCGCGGACCTAGGCAACCGCGAACGACCGAGCCGGGCCGGAACGCTCCTAGCGTCATCGCTCGACACGAACCGCCGTACCCGAGGAGCAGCAGATGACCGGATGGACCGCCGACCGCATCCCCGACCAGCGCGGCCGGGTCGCCGTCGTGACCGGAGCGAACTCGGGCCTCGGCCTGGTCACCGCCACCGAACTGGCCCGCCGTGGCGCCCACGTCGTGCTGGCCGTGCGGAACACCGCCGCCGGCCGGCAGGCCGCCGGCCGCATCGGCGGCGACACCGAGGTACGCGAGCTGGACCTGGCCCGCCTCGAATCGGTACGCGCGTTCGCCGCGAAGCTGACCGCCGACCACCCGACGATCGACCTGCTGGTGAACAACGCCGGTGTGGTGCTGCTCGGCCCGCGCCGTACCTCCGCCGACGGCTTCGAGCTCCAGTTCGCCACCAACATGCTGGGCCCGTATGCGCTGACCGGCCTGCTGCTGGACGCCCTCGCCGGGGCGCGGGCGGCGCGGGTGGTGAGCCTCAGCTCGCTCACCCACCGCAACGCGCGGCTCGACTTCGGCGACCTGATGTCCGAGCGCGACTACCGGGCCTCCGCCGCGTACGGCCGCTCGAAGCTCGCCACCACCGTCTTCGGCGTCGAGCTGGACCGTCGCGTGCGCGCGGCCGGATTGCCGATCGTCAGCGCGCTGGCGCATCCCGGTCTCACCCGCAGCAACCTCACGCCGCGGGCCTGGGAACACCGGGGCCGGCTGGGACGAATGATCGGGCGGCTGGGCCTGCTCGCCACCCAGCCGGTCGAGCAGGGCGCCCTGCCGCAGTTGCGGGCGGCGACCGACCCGGAGGTACGCGGCGGCCAGTTCTTCGGCCCGTCCCGGCTCTTCGAGACCTGGGGTCCGGTGGCCGAGGCGCGGCTGAACCGGCAGGCCGCCGACCCGGCCGTCGGTCAGCGCCTCTGGGCTGCGGCGGCGGAGCTGACGGGTGTTCGTTACCTCTGAACCGGCGGTGCGCAACGATGCGTCGAGTGGGATTTTGCACTCCCAGTGCACTTGTCTCCGGTTTCGCGGCTGCCTAGCGTCAGGCCATGGCTGACTCGTGGACGTTCGCTGTGGCCCGTGACGACCTCGCTCGCACCACACTCGTCGACGGCGCTGTGTCCGACCCCGCCGACGGGGAGGCGCTGCTGCGCGTGGACCGCGTCGGCCTGACCGCCAACAACGTGACGTATGCGGTGCTCGGTGAGGCGATGCGCTACTGGGAGTTCTTCCCGCCGCAGCCCCGAGGACTCGACGACCGGTGGGGCCTCCCGCCGCTGTGGGGCTTCGCCGAGGTGGTCGCGTCCACAGTGTCCGGCGTCGAGCCGGGACACCGGGTCTACGGCTACCTGCCGCCCGCGGGCCACCTGGTGGTACGCCCGGACCGGGTGGACGGGCCCGGGTTTCGCGACGCGAGCGCGCACCGGGCCGAACTGCCCTCGCCGTACAACTCCTACCGGTCGACCACTGGCGACCCCGCCTATCGGGCGGAGCAGGAGGACCTGCTGATCCTGTTCCGGCCGCTGTTCTTCACCTCGTTCATGCTCGCCGACCAGGTGATCGACGAGGACGCCTACGGCGCGCGGTCGCTGGTGCTGTCGTCCGCGTCGAGCAAGACGGCGTACGCGACCGCGTTCGACCTGCACGGCCGCGGCCCGCGCCTGATCGGGCTCACCTCGCGGGGCAACCTCGCCTTCACCAGGTCGCTGGGCTGCTACGACGATGTCCTCTCCTACGACGAGATCGGCGCGCTCGACGCCGTACCGACCGTCTATCTCGACCTGTCCGGTTCACCCGCCACCCGCGCCGCCCTGCGCGCGCACCTCGGCGACCTGCTGGTCCGGGACATCGCCGTCGGACTCACCCAGCAGACGCCCAACGCGGGTGCCGCCGGGGAGGTCTTCTTCGCGCCGGTGCGCATCCGCAAGCGGAGCCAGGACTGGGGTCGCGACGGGCTCGACGAGCGGTTCGCCGACGCCTGGCAGCGGTTCTCCCGGGTGGTGAGCGGATGGCTCGACGTGCGGGTCGGCGCCGGCCCGGAGGCGCTGCGGGACGCGTGGCTCGACGTCCTCGCGGGCCGCACACCGCCCCGGGTGGGGCACGTCGTCCAGCTCTGAGCCCGTCGCCGATTCCGGCCGTGGCGCGCCCGCCCGGCCGATGCGCGCTAGGCTGACGACGCGGGGTACCGATGACTGATCGCCACCCCCTGCTTCTCCCACGGTTTCCCAGCCGCGACGACTGAGTCGAGCGCTGCCGTGCAGATTCCCTTGGAGCACTTCGTGCCCGACAACACGTTCGCCCTGAACCCCTTCCGTGTGGAGGGGGTCGGAGCCACCGACGACGAGCGCAGTCCGATCGCGGACGTCAGCGCCGAATCCATGACCCGTCTGCGGAGCCCGTTCGCCGCGGCGCAACCCGCTCGCGAGCCGGCCGGCGCGCCCGACGGGCGCTAGGCCGTCAGCCGGGCGTGACGGCCCCGGCCGTGCGCACCGGTCCCCTTGATGGTGTCGCCGGGCGCGGTCGAGTGGTCAGCGGTTCAGGTAGGCGGCCAGGCCGCCGAGTTCCTCGTTGGCGATGAAGGCCGAACGCACGTTGATGATTGCCTCCTCGACGTGGAGCGGGCAGCCCCACGCCGAGTCACCCCACGAGTCAGCAATCTTGATCTCGGCGGGTGCCGTGCAGCCGTCGCCGCCGCCGAGCTGACACCGTTCGGGGCGGGGAGTGGCGGCCTGCGCGGCTGCGGCGGCGCGCAGCCGGGCGGTGAGTTCCGCCGCCGCGGCGGCACGCTGTTCCGCCTCGGCCCGTAGTTCCCGTTCCGCCCGCACCACCCGGGCCAGCTCGTCGTGCGCGGCCCGGGCGCGGGCGTCCGCTTCGGCCTTCGCCTGTTCGATGTGGTGGCGTTCGATGGCCAGGGCGGCGGTGCCGGTGAAGACCCGGGCGAGCGCCAGGTCGGCGTCGCGCGGGACGCGCGGGGTGCGGTGGTACATGGCGAAGGTGCCGAGCAGGCTGCCGTCGCGGGCGAGGATCGGCGTGGACCAGCAGGCGGCGAGCCCGGCCCGCTCGGCCAGGTCGCGGAAGTCGGCCCAGAACGGGTCGGTGGCGATGTCGGTTACGATGACCGGCTCGCGCCGGTGCGCGGCGGTGCCGCACGAGCCGACACCCTCGCCGGTGGCGATCCCGTCGATGGCCTGGTTGTAGAAGTCGGGCAGGCTGGGCGCGGCGCCGTGGCGCAGGTGCCGGCCGTCGGCGTCGGCGAGCAGGACGGAGACGAGCACCTCCTGCGGCGCGAGGTTCTCGATGCAGCGGGCCATCCCGTCGAGCACCTCGGCCAGCGGCGCCTGCCGGGCGATCTGCTCCAGCATCGCGCGGTGTTCGGCCATCAGCCGTTGCGCGTGCTTGACCTGCGTGGTCTCCACCCCGATCACGCGGATCCCGGTCACCGTGCCGTCGGCGTCGCGGCGTGCCTCGTAGGTGAAGTCGAAGAACGCCTCCCGCGCCTGCGACCCGGTGCCGAGCATGATCCGGGCGTCGTGGCCGGTGTAGGACTCGCCCGTGCGGTAGACCTCGTCCAGCAGGGCGATGAAGCCCTGGTCGTCCAGTTCCGGCATCAGCTCGGCGAGCGCGACCCCGGTGCGTGCGCGTTCCTCGCCGATGGCGGTGAAGAACGCCGGGTTCGCCGCCTCCACCACGTGCGTCGGCCCGGCGAGCGCCGCGAAGACGGCGATGGACTTGCCGAACAGCGTCCGCAGATCCTCGTCCGCGGGCCGCCCGGTGACCGACGGACCCGCCGTGGGCAGATGCTGGCCTGGTAGTGCCGTCATGCCTGGTCTTCCTCCCACGCCGGCTTCGTCGACCGTCGCCAGATTACGGGGCAGTGGCCGACGTTCACATCTTGGCATCGACGCCCGCCTCCGTTACCGTCGTGGGAACGCTCCCATGAACTTAGATACGTCTATGTGATCAGGAGGAAACACGACGTGGCTATCCTCTCGTCCCGCCGCAGATCAGCGGCCATCAGCGTGGCCGCCGTCGCGGGCCTCGCCGCGGCCGGCGTCGGTTTCGCCGTCGGTGGCGCATCCGCCGGCACGGTGTCCGGATCGCTCTACCGCGACCCGTCCTCGGCGGTCGTCCGCTGGGTCGCCGCCAACCCCGGCGACTCGCGCGCCGCCGTCATCCGCGACAAGATCGCCAGCCAGCCGCAGGCGCGCTGGTACGCCAACTTCAACCCGTCGACCATCCAGTCCGAGGTCTCCAGCTTCATCGGCGCCGCCAACGCGGCACAGCAGATCCCGGTGCTGTCGGTGTACGAGATCACCAACCGGGACTGCGGCGGCGCCAGCGCCGGCGGGGCGCCGGACCTCAACCAGTACCAGACCTGGGTGTCCAACTTCGCTCGCGGACTCGGCAACCAGACCGTCCTGATCATCCTGGAGACCGACTCGCTCGCGCTCCAGACCTGCCTGAGCACCGGCGAGCTGAACGCCCGCAACCAGGCGCTCACCACGGCGACCCAGACCATCAAGTCGGCCAACCCCAACGCCAAGGTGTACCTCGACGGCGGCCACTCGACCTGGAACAGCGCCAACGACACTGCCAACCGGCTCCGCGCGGCCGGCGTGCAGTACGCCGACGGCTTCTTCACCAACGTGTCGAACTTCAACCCCACCTCCAGTGAGGCGAACTTCGGCCGGGCCGTCATCTCCGCGCTCAACGGCATGGGCATCTCCGGCAAGCGGCAGGTCATCGACACCAGCCGCAACGGGGGAGCCGCCGGGGACTGGTGCGCCGACGACAACACCGACCGGCGCATCGGGCAGTACCCGACGACGAACACCGGCGACGCCAACATCGACGCGTACCTCTGGGTGAAGCCGCCGGGTGAGGCGGACGGCTGCCGCTACACGGCCGGTTCGTTCCAGCCGGACCTGGCCTTCAGCCTGGCCAACGGCGCGCCCAACCCGCCCACCACCGCGCCGCCGACGACCAACCCGCCGACGACCGCGCCGCCGACCACGGCTCCGCCGACGACCGCGCCGCCCACCACGGCGCCGCCGACCACCCCGCCGCCGGCCGGTAACGGCTGCTCCGCGGCGGTCGCGATCAACCAGTGGAACGGCGGCTTCACCGCGAGCGTGAACGTCACTGCGGGCTCCGCGGCCATCAACGGCTGGACCGTGACCGTCGCGCTGCCCGGCGGCGCCGCGATCACCGGCACCTGGAACGCCCAGGCCAGCGGCACCAGCGGTACCGTCCGGTTCACGAACGTGGGCTACAACGGGCAGGTCGGCGCCGGCCAGACCACCAACTTCGGCTTCCAGGGCACCGGCACCGGCCAGGGCGCCACCGCCACCTGCGCCGCCTGACCGGAACCGACCCGGGGCCCGGCGCGGAGGATCGTTCTCCGCGCCGGGCCTCTCACTTCGCCGCTGCTGTCCGCAACGGATTCACGAACCGCCGTGCCCGCCTCAGGTTGCGGGCCAGCTCCTCGCGGTTCTGGTACGCGTGGCGGATCCACGCCGGCTGACCCGGGCCGGTACGCCAGGACTCGCTCAGCGGGCTGTTGTCCACCATGTCGAAGCCGAGCCGGTCGTACAGCCGCGTCACCAGTCCGACCGCTTCCGGGTGGTCGCTGGAGACGGACAGCGCCAACCGGTCCGGCGCACCGGTGCTGGGTCACGTTCTGTACCGAGCGGTATGGTCAAGCCATGGGCACTGAGACTCCGACCCCGGGACGGCCGCGCGCCTTCGACGAGCAGACGGTCCTCGACCGGGCCGCCGAGGTCTTCTGGCAGCAGGGCTACGAGGGCGCGTCGCTCAGCTCACTCACCAAGGCGATGGGCATCAACCGGCCCAGCCTCTACGCCGCGTTCGGCAGCAAGGAGGAGCTGTTCAAGCGGGCCTTCGACCGCTACCACGAGACCAACCTCGCGAACGCGCGCGGCGCCCTCGACCAGCCGACCGCGTACGCGGCGATCGAAGCCTTCCTGCGCGCCGGCGCCGACAACCTGACCGCCGGCGGCCACCCCGCCGGCTGCCTCTCCATCCAGGGCGGCCTGGCCTGCTCCCCGGAGAACGCCCGCATCTCCGAGATCCTCGCCGCCGGCCGGGCGGCCACCGAGGCCGCGCTCGAAGAACGGCTGTCCCGCGCGGCGAAGGAGGGGGATCTCCCGGACGGCCTGGACAGCCGGGCGCTCGCCCGTTTCGTGATGGCGCTCAGCGAGGGCCACGCCGTCCACGCCGCGGCCGGCGCGAGCCGCGAGGACCTTCAGGCCTCCGTCGACGTCGCCATGCGAGCCGTCGCGGCACTCCACCCCAGTGTCGGAGGGTAACCGCCTGGATTCACTCAGCTACTTCTCAGGTGGCGTTGGTAGCTTCCCCGCTCGACGGCTTCCATTATGGACGCCGTTGATCTCGTTGTGGCACAAGGGTTTCACGTGAAAGTTTCACGGTCCTCGTGTCGCGCGTACGGCGGTCGTCGAGGGAGAGGTTCGTGGTGTTCAAGAAGATGCTGGGCGCGTTCGGGGTGGGCGGCCCCAGCGTCGATACGGTCCTGTCCAATCCGAGCACCCGCCCGGGACTGATGCTGGGCGGGCAGGTGAACCTGACCGGCGGAAGTCACGACGTGGAGATCGACCACATCACCGTCGGGCTGGTCACCCGGGTGGAGATCGACGGCGCGGAGGAGGAGTACGACGCCCTCGTCGAGTTCCACCGCGTACAGGTCGCGGGTGGTCTGCACCTGCGCGAGGGTCAGCAGTTGTCGCTGCCGTTCCAGGTGGCGATGCCGTGGGAGACCCCGGTGACCGACCTGTACGGGCAGCATCTGCACGGTATGACCATGGGCCTGCGCACCGAGGTGGCGATCCGCGGCGCGATCGACAAGGGCGACCTGGACCCGGTGTACGTGCACCCGCTGCCGGTGCAGGAACGCATCCTCGAGGCGTTCGGCCGGCTCGGCTTCGGGTTCAAGGGCGCCGACCTGGAACGCGGGCACATCTCCGGGCTGCACCAGAGCCTGCCGTTCTACCAGGAGATCGAGTACTACGCCGCCGCGCAGTACGCCCACGGCGTCAACGAGGTTGAGCTGACCTTCGTCGCGAACGAGCACGGCGTCGACGTGGTGCTGGAGTTCGACAAGCGCGGTGGCCTGTTCACCGGCGGCCACGACTCGTACGGCCGCTACCACGCCGCGCACGCCGACGCCGACCGCGTCGACTGGGCCGCGCAGGTCGACACCTGGGTCCGCCAGGCCCTCGACGGCTACCAGAGCCTGCACACCGGCCACGGCCACGGCTACGCCCCGCCCGCCCAGGGCTACGGCGCGCCCGGCTACGGGCACGCCGCGTACGGCCACCCCGGCGGGCACTACAAGGAGGAGGACCACCAGGAGCGTCACGGTGGTCCCGGCATGGGCGCGGTCGCCGCGGGCGTGGTCGGCGGCGCCGCTCTCGGCTTCGCCGGCGGCATGGTCGCCGACGAGGTCTTCGACTCCTTCGGCGACGACGAGGGCGGCGACGAGGAGGCGTGAACCACGCCTCCTCACGGATGCCTTCCACCATCACCGCCGTCGGCGACCTGGGCCGTAACCCGTACTTCCGGACCGCCAACGCCCTGGCCGCCCTGACCGGCACCAAGTAGCCCACCGTCCGGCGGCCCGGAGACCTCTCCGGGCCGCCGGACGTCGGCTCCGGCCGGTGTGGTGTCACCGCGATCCACACCGAGCTGGTCTCCACCGGCGAGCGCCTGGGTGCCGACGACAGTGAGCAGGGCCAGGCGGTCGGCATCCTCGGTGCCCGGCTCGGCCGTGTAGATCATGATGCGCAGGTCGCTGCCCGCCACGGTGAGCACGTCGCAGTCCAGGGTCAGCGGACCCACGTACGGATGATCGATTGTCTTGCGGGCGGACCTCGTGCCGGCCGACGGCGCCGGACTCCTACAGCTCGGCGAAGCGGTCACTGGTCGCCCGCAGTTCCGCGACCAGCCGCGGAGCCGTTCGTCGGCCGCCTGCCGCGCGCAGGTCCGCGACGAGCGCGTACCCGCCGGCAAGGGCCTCCGGAGGGCTGCGTCGTGAGCGGTGAACGCGACCAACGCGGCCGGCCCTGGTACGTCGTCGACCGCGCGGCGGTCTTCATCGGCCGGTAGGTGGCATCGGCGTCGGGTCGTTGTCGCCATGGCGCGCGCCCTGCTTGCTCAGCGGGCCAGTCATCCTGATGACCGTCGACCAGGAAATCTGGGTTGGAAAGACTAGACATCTTCTGCGGTACGGCATACTCTTCTTCAAGTCGAGAGGAAAGATCCGTCAAGACGCAGACGGGCCGTCCGGCCGTGAGGACACGACGGGCGGATAGAAGAGGAACATGCTTCACCGTTCCTCTTGAGAGGCAGTAAGAGCACGTCAGTTCCGGCGTGACACACGCCGGGGTGCAGGTGGGGCCAAGGTTCTTTCAGGGCTCCGGCTGATGTTCGCTGCACGTGTCGGGGCTGTGAAGTCGCGTGGGCTCCGGCGCCGGCGGACCGTACGACAGCAAGGGAAACGTGTACGCAGAGGAAAGGGAGGGCCTTACACCGTTGGATCGCCCGCCGTCGGCCGTCATGTCAGGCCGGGCGGACACCGCAGTTTCCATCGAACGAGAGGTGGTCTCCGGTCACGCATATGCGATCCTCGCACCCGAAGCCGTCGATGACGGCTGGTGCGGATACGACAAGCCGACGTTCCGGTCGGTAGATGGTGTTCTGACCCGTAACCCTGGGCCCCGGCGCTTGTGCGCCGGGGCCCTCGACGTGGAGGTGACATGGGGCAAAACCCCGAAGACATGTTCGGCGATGAGAACTACCCGGCCTACACCATCGGGCAGGCCGCGGAGATGCTCGGCACCACGCAGGACTTCCTGCGTCGCCTGGACGAGACAAAATTGATCAATCCGCAGCGCTCCAGCGGCGGGCACCGCCGCTACTCCCGCTACCAACTGCGCCTGGCCGCCCGGGCCCGCGAAATGGTCGACGACGGCACCGCCCTGGAGGCCGCCTGCCGGATCATCATTCTGGAAGACCAACTCGAGGAAGCCCTCCGGCAGAACGAGAAGCAGTAGCGGGGGCCGCGGCGACAGGACTGACCAGCCCACCCTTCGTGCGAGGTCGTCGGCGGGCGATGAGCCGGCCGGCCCACCAGGCGAACGCCTGGGTTCCCGCCTCGGACCGGGCAGCCCCGCTCGTCGCACCTCTTCACATCCGGCCGGCGACCGGGATGCTGTGCGTGACCGGCGGTCCGAGGGGTCGCCGTCCTACGCCTGGCCGGCGTGCCCGGGCGCGGCGGATCAGCTGCGTGTAGCGTCCGATCATGGGCAGCGGCGGAACGGACGACGTGGGTGCCGGGTGGAGCACCGCTCGCGGCGCCGGCGACGTGGCGTTGTTGTCGGAAGAGATCACCGCTGCGCGGGTTACGGCGCTGCGTCACGCGGTCGCCGCGGCAGCCCGTTCGGCGGGTCTGGTCGGCGACGGGCTGGAGGACTTCGTATTGGCGGTGCACGAGTTGGTCACCAACGTGGTGCGCCACGGCGGGGGCAGCGGCGAGGTGCGTCTGTGGCAGCACCACGACCTGCTGACCTGCCAGGTCAGCGACAACGGGCCCGGGCTGGGTGAGATTGCCGTCGCCCTGCCGTCGCCCGGGGAGGTCGGCCACCGGGGACTGTGGCTGGCACAGCAGCTCACCGAAGGGCTGATGATCGACAACTCCGGACAGGGAACGACCGCCTCGGTGACAGCGCAGCTGCGCCCCCGATCGACCGTGTACGAGGAAGGGTGACAGTGGCCACGGAGCAGACCTGGCACTGGCATGTCGACGTCGGTGCTGATCGTCGTGTCCTGGCGCTGTCCGGTGAGATCGACATGTCGGGCGCCGATCGGCTCGATGACCTGCTGCACGAGACGGTCGCCCAGGCCGGGACGGTGGAGATCGACCTGGCAGGGTTGACCTTCATCGATTCGACCGTACTCAGCATCCTGGTCGGAGCGCACCACCACGCGGTCGACCGGGGAGTGGATCTCACCCTGCTCAACGCCACCGGGCAGGTCCGCCGGATCCTCGACCTGACCGGCATCATGCAGCTGTTCGGCCGGGTGGCAGATCCGCCACCCACCGCGGTCTGAGTGCGCGAGGCGGGGAATCTCGTCGCGGCGGGCGGCGGAACAGCCGTTGCGACGCTGGGACTGCGGGGCGGTCAGGCCCTGCCTGTCGTGGGCTCACGGAAGCGGACCATGAGTACGGTGGCGTCGTCCTGCAGCCGGTCATCCTGGTAGGCGAGGATCGCGTGAACGAGACGCCGCGCGGTCTCTGGTAGCGGCAGCCCGTCGGCCAGTGCCCGGACGGTGAAGTCGACCAGCCGCTCGGTGCCGAACCGTTCCCCGTCGGCCGAGCGGGCCTCGATGATGCCGTCGGTGTAGAAGAGCACGTCGTCGCCGGGTTCGAGGGCTTCCTCGACCACCATCGGAGGACGCCGGTCGCCCAGGGCCACCGGCAGGGCGGTGGGCGTGGGCAGGACGGCGGCGACCCTGCCGCGACGGAGCACCAGCCCGCCCGGGTGTCCGGCGGAGATGACCCGCAGCCGGCCGGTGCGCTGGTCGAGTTCGGCCAGCACCCCCGTGATCAGTCCGCGCCGGTCGTGGTCACGCGCCGCAGTGTCGATGTGATGGTAGGTCTCGACCAGGTCGAACCCGCCCCGACGGGCATTGCGGTACGCGGCCAGGGCCAGGCTGGCGAGCATCACGGCGCGCATCCCGCCACCGGAGCCGTGCCCGACGGCGTCGAACAGGGCGAGGTGGGCGATGTCGCCGTTGACCGCATAGTCGAAGGCGTCGCCACCCACGTCGTAGCAGGGCTCCAGGATCCCACTGATGATCACGCCGCCGGTGGAGAAGGTGAGCGGCGGAAGTTGGGCGCGCAGCATCTCGGCGGGCAGGCGCATCGGCTCGCGGCGGCGGACCGACTCGATCGTGTCGCTGTGCTGCGATCGGGTGATCACCAGCTCGGCGAGCAGGGAGGCCACCGCCTCGAACGCGGCCACCGCGGAGTCAGGCACGGCAGCCGCGGCGACCACCTCCGCGACGCCCACGCGCTCCAGACCGTTGAGCAGCGGCAACCACAACCGCGCACCGTCGTCCACCGGGCCGCCGAACGGGCGCAACATGCTGAACGCCCGGCCGGCCAGGGTTCCCTCGATGGCCAGCGAGACTCGACGCGGTGCGTCCGGACCGGGCAGCGCGAGCAGCTGACGCTGCTCGTGGTCGACCACATAGAGGATCATGTCGTCGGCGCCGAGCTGCCGGGCGGCCCGCCGTGCCATCCCCGGCAGGTCCTCGGGCCGGGCGTGGTGCGACTGCCGCAGCAGACCTCGCAGTGCGTCCCGCTCGCTCATGCCCACCGACCTTCGCCCCCGCCCACACGGGGCTGCCCGAGCGATCAGAGTACGCGGGCGCTCCACCCATCACGCGCTGGTGCGCGACGGTGGAATCGCCCGATAGGGCAGTGGCGGCGGGTGTGGAACGTGGCAAGCCTGTCAGCAGGTCGGCGCGGTCGGTGCCGGTTGCGGTGGCCTGGATCCGGGCGCGCCTCCGCAGGGGAGCAAGGCCGGCGGCCAGGTCCACTCACCGCCATCGGATCGACGACGGATCATGTGCTACGGTAGCCGAGTTGCAGTTTTGATTTCCGTAGACGTTTTCCGGCGCCTGATGGGGCATCTGAAACCCATCCAGGCGCTTTTCGTTTTTCGTGTCGTTTCGACGCGGGTGATCAACGCGGCGGCGTAAGGGTCCGCACAGTGCGGTCTCTAACAGCCTGCGAAGGAGCAGACATGACTACAGGTACCGTGAAGTGGTTCAACGCCGACAAGGGCTTCGGCTTCATCAGCCCGGACGACGGCGGCGCCGACGTCTTCGCCCACTTCTCCGCGATCTCGGCGAGCGGCTTCCGCAGCCTCGACGAGAATCAGAAGGTGGAGTTCGACATCACCCAGGGCCAGAAGGGCCCGCAGGCGGAGAACATCCGCCCGCTCTGATCCACATTCTCTGAACGGCGGCCCGACTGGTTCAGCGGGCCGCCGTTCGGCGTTTCATGCGTTCATCACGCCATCGCGAAAATCATCTGATCGGCAGAAGGCCGGCCATCTCGGTCCGGAGCCAGCATTGCCCCCGTTCTTCTGCAGCAAGGACGACGCTTGACTGTCAGCCCGAGACACACCGTCCCGGTCGATGGGCAATCGGCAGCGGCGGCGCCTCAGGCGGTTGGGCCGCCGCGGTGGTCGAGTTCGTCGCGGAGCGCGCGAGCGAAGCCTTCGGCCATGGCGAGTTGGTCGCGCAGTGCGATGACCCGCGTCGTAGCGGCGGTGTGGAACATGTCGAGCCGGTCGAGCAGAGCGGCGCGGTCGACGCCGGTGGCGGTGTCGAGGGCGTCGAGGACGGCGAGGAGGTCGCGCATCTCGTCGAGTGTGAACCCGAGCGGTTTCATGCGTTTGACGACGGCGAGGCGGTCGAGGTCGGGTTCTGTGTAGAGGCGGAAGCCGCCGTCACTGCGGGCGGAGGGGACGATCAGGCCGGCTTCCTCGTAGTGGCGGATGGTGCGGATGCTGAGCCCGACCCGTTCGGCGGCTTCGCCGATCTGCATGAGGCGACCGGTGGCCGGGCCGGAGGCGCGCTGCTCCGGCCCGGTGTCGCGGCTGGTGGAGGCCATCAGTGGCCGACACCGAGTCGGCCGGCGAGGGTGTCGTGGATGCGGGCGCTGGGCTGGTTCAGCTCGATGATCTCGACGGTCTTGCCGCGTGCGGCGTACTTGGTGGTGACGGCGTCGAGGGCGGCGACGGAGGAGGCGTCCCAGACGTGGGCGTGGGTCATGTCGATGACCACGGTGTCGGGGTCGTTCGTGTAGTCGAACTGGCCGACGAGGTCGTTGCTGGAGGCGAAGAACAGCTCACCGTGCACCGAGTAGATGCGGGTGCCGCCGTCGGGGTCGAGGACGCTGGTGACCTCGACCAGGTGGGCGACCCGGCGGGCGAAGATCACCATGGCGGTGAGCACGCCGACCACCACACCGATGGCCAGGTTGTGGGTGGCCAGGGTGGTGACCACGGTGGCGAGCATGACGATCGTCTCCCCGTACGGCATCCGCTTGAGGGTGGCCGGGGCGACGGAGTGCCAGTCGAACGTCGACACCGCCACGATGATCATCACGGCGACCAGGGCGGCCATCGGAATGACCGCGACCACGTCGCCGAGCGCGACGACCAGGATCAGCAGGAAGACGCCGGCCAGGAACGTCGACAGCCGGGTGCGGGCGCCGGACGCCTTCACGTTGATCATCGTCTGGCCGATCATGGCGCAGCCGCCCATGCCGCCGAAGAAGCCGGTGACGATGTTGGCGACCCCCTGGCCCCAGGACTCGCGAGTCTTGCTGGACGGGGTGTCGGTGATGTCATCGACGAGCTTGGCGGTCATCAGCGACTCCATCAGCCCGACCAACGCGATCCCCAGAGCATAGGGGGCGATCAGGGTGAGGGTGTCCATGGTCCAGGGGATCTGCGGCAGGCCGAGGGTGGGCAGGCTGTCCGGCAGGGCACCTTCGTCACCGACGGTCGGCACCGCCACGCTGGCGACGACGGTGACCAGGGTCAGCACCACGATCGCGACCAGTGGCGCCGGAACCGCGCGGGTGAGGCGGGGCAGTCCAACCATGATCGCGAGGGCGACGGCGACCAGCGGGTAGACCAGCCACGGCACCCCGAGCAGGTGCGGAACCTGCGCGGCGAAGATCAGGATCGCGAGGGCGTTGACGAAACCGACCATCACGCTGCGCGGGATGAACCGCATCAACTTCGCCACCCCGAGCACCGCCAGCAGGACCTGGATCGCCCCGCCGAGAATCACCGCCGCGATCAGATAGTCCAGTCCGTGCTCCTTGGCCAGCGGCGCCACCACCAGCGCGATCGCGCCGGTCGCGGCGGAGATCATCGCTGGCCGCCCACCGCAGATCGCGATCGTGACGGCCATCGTGAACGAGGCGAACAGCCCCACCCGCGGGTCGACCCCCGCCAGGATCGAGAAGGAGATCGCCTCTGGGATCAACGCCAGGGCGACGACCAGACCGGCGAGGACCTCGGTGCGGAACACCTTCGGCGACAGCCAGGACGGACGGGACAGACGCGGTCGGGAGCCCGCGGACAGCACAGAAGACATAAAGCCATTTCCACTCGGGCGCCTGACGGACGCGCACAGCTCCCGCCCCGAACCACGGGACGCAGCTACTCACAGATCAGCAACAGTCGGTCTGGACGGTCTGCGGGCCTCATCGCCCGGACTCGTCAGGACCGCCACAGGAGTCACCCGGCCACACCCGGGTTCACCGGTACCGAACCTACCCTTACGTAAGAGAAGAGTCGGCCGGACGTGTTGATCATCACGACGTCGCAGCCGCCAGGCCCTTGATCCAGTTTCTCGCACATCCTGTCCGGGGTGCCGGCCGGCGACGGCGGCAGGCTCGGGCTTGCCGTGCCCGCGGGGCCGGGAGCGGGGATGGCTGACGTGTGTTCGCCGGGGGATCGGGGCGGAGCTTCGAGGCGGACCTCGCCGGGCAGCGCGTCGCGACCCTGTTCCGGCTGCAGGAACTACTCACCGGCATCAGTCCGGCGTTTGATCGGGCTGTGGAACTCAACCGGAAGGGACCGATGATGGTCCTGGCGTGCTGACAGGCGCCGGTGGCGATCCGGCACGCCGGCGTCGACCGGATCACCGCCTTGCTCCGACGCGGCCACGTCAAGAACGCCGTCCACGTCGCCGAGGCGATGGTGGCAGCCGCGCGGCAGCAGACCGTAAACCTGCCCGGGCAACGCGCCGCCGCCGTGGTCGTCGGGCAGATGGCTACCGAGATCCCCGCCCTGGAACAGCGCATCGCCGCTGTCGACGACCTCATCGCCGAGCAACTCGACCAGCACCCGCTGGCGCCGATCATCGAGAGACTCCACCCTACCCGCCAAGATCAACCGGAGTCGTATGGAGACTCCTAAGACGACGCTCTATCTGTACCGGAGGCTGACTACCTGCGGGTTCCTATTTTGTTTTCGTGTTAGTGGGTCGCACGCGCGCGTTACTGTGCTCGCTTGCCGAAGATCAGCAGAACGGGCGTAAGTCCTGCTCAGGCCGTGCTTCGGTCGGTTCGACGCGTCCTTATCAGATCCGGCGAAGTTGCCGCGCCGCATCAGTCTCCGGTGCTGCGACAGCGTGGGCCAGCAGCGTGGCGAGTTCGGCTGCGCGTGCCGGGTGGTGATGACCGACCCAGGGAACTCCGCCGACGAGGTATTGAGCGAAGCCGGGGTGGTCGGTCCGGTACTGCGCGGCGAGGCCGGTGCGGGTGGCGTTGTGGAGGATGACGCGGAGCAGGTCGTACTCGTCGCGGGGTGCGGCGGGGTGGTGGTTGACGACGAGTCGGGCGAGGAGTTGCCGGTCGGCTCGGCCGCGGCCCTTGGCCACAGTGGACTTGACACCGTCCACCGAGGGTTCGAGCTGCCCGCCGAGCCGCAGCGGCGTCGGGGAGCGCAGCACGGCCATTGCCTCGCCGAGGTCACGATCGGGTGTGACGTGATGTTTGATGACGGCCCGTGGTAAGTGCTGGGCCTGTCTTTCGGGTGCGCCACCAGATGATTGCGGTGATGACGACGACCGCAAAGGCGGGGACGAGCTGGTACGGCGTGCCGACTCCGGCTGAGCGGTCCTGCAGTGCACTACCGAGGTCCACCCGCAGGGACGTGGCCAGGATGAAGGAGAACGTGTTGAGGACGGCGTGCAGCGTAACCGCGATCTCCAGCCCGCCGGTGCGCCAGGTGATGATGGCCAGTCCGGTCCAGAGCACGAAGTACCAGACGATGATGTACGGATCCGTCGCTCCGTGTGCGGCCGTGAACAGCACGCTCGAAACCAGCACCCCGGCGACCAGTCCCGCCCGTCGGCTGCGGGTCCAGCTTCCGATCACGCGGAAGATCAACCCACGTACGCCGTATTCCTCGCCCGCCGACTGGAGCGGGGTGAGGAGCATCGTGGCGATGAAGATGGCGACGAGGTCGGTCTGCGACCATGGGGCCTCGTCGACGGGCGCGAGAGATCCGAGGGCGACGACCACCAGCCAGGCGGGACCGAAGACGAGCAGCGATCTGCCGAGCAGGTCGAAGCGGAACCGTGACGTCACGGAGTGCAGGGACGCACCGGGTACGCCGTAGAGCCACCGCTGGATGAGCATGCTCCACGGAATGAGCAGGCCGAGGGAGAGCATCGTGCTGGCGTGGTAAAGCGGCGTGTAGTCGGTGCCGCCCAGGATCGGCGGGGTGTTGCCCTGCTGTACGTCGATGGCCGCAGCCGCCCTGCCGAGGACCGTCGGGAAGATGACGAACCCGGCCAGCAGGAGGATGATCGCAAGAATGCCGCGGCCGATCCGGCGTTCGTCGCTAGCGAGTACCCGGTGGTATTCGACCCCGGCGGGAGCTGACGGCCCGTTGCGGGGCTCGCCCGGAGTGAGTAGTGAGTTCGGCTTGGTTGCCGCGGTCATGCTGTCCTCCTGTGGATGGGGTTACTTCCCTGCGTGGTCGAGCACGCTGTAACGCAGGCGGAGTGCCCGCTCGGCGCTCCCCAGTGCGGCCCCGACGGCGAGGGCGAAGTTGAGCCAGATCGGTAGGCGGACGGGCGATTCGAACGTTCCGACGTTCTCCGCGATCGGGGGGATCTGCGAAACCGGTCCGGCGAGTTGCAGCAGGTTCAGGCCCACGCCGATGACGAGCATCAGCACCGAGAGGAGGCTGATCGAGCGGCTCAGCGTCGGGTGCTCGCGTTCGACGCGGGCACGGCGTCCTTCGGCGGACCTCGGATCGGGAAAGAGGGGGTACTCGGCGCCCGCAGTGATGACGTAGTGGCAGCGTTTGAGCCCGAATGCGCTGTTCGCCACCTCGATGGTGCCGCCCTCCACGGGGAAGGCCGCCGGGAGCTTGGACTCGGCGTGGTGTCTGCCGTCGAGATACAGGTGCGCTCTCGCCTTGCCGCCCTCCGGGTCGGTCCGGCGTGGGATGTCGACGGCGTACACCGTCTGCCGGCCGTTCCCGTTGGGCAGCGCGAGGTAGAACAGTGTGCGGAAGGGTAGCTGCCACCAGCGGAGGCGTTTCAACGCCCGGCCGTCTCCGCTTTTGATGCGCTTGGCCGCCCGCTGTTGCCGCCAGTCCTCGATCACGTTTCCTCACTTACCGTCGATCGCCCGGGTCCTACTAACACGCCGTACTAGTGGCAACGCTAGCACGGCGTGCTAGTACGATGTGCCAGGAGGTGGCAGGTGACACGGGGCGACGGGAGCACCAGCTCACGGGAACGGATCCTCGCGGCTGCGGCGGCGATGCTCGCCGAGGACCTGGCTGCGCGGTTGAGCGTGCGTGCGGTCGCGGCACGGGCCGGGGTGAGCACAGGCTCGCTCAGGTTCCACTTTCCGACCCAGCGGGCGCTGCAGGACGCGGTGCTCGCCAGGATCTATGACCACGTCTTCCCTGATGACCCGATCCACGACCGATCACTGTCCGCCCGGGATCGACTGGTCAACTGTCTCCGGCAGGTGCTCTCCCCCACCGGTGTCGGGGAGCAGGCACGTGAGGCGTGGAGCAGGGCGTACCAGATGTTCATCGCACCCGAACCGACCGAGGAGGTGCGCGCGGCCTATCTCGCCCTGGAGCGGGAAGGGTGGCGCCGTGTCGAGTACTGGCTGACGGTTCTCGCTGACGAAGGCGCGCTCCCCAGGGAGGACCACGCACGCCGAGTGAGATTCCTGCTCACCGTGCTCCAAGGGCTCTCCATCGAACGAGCCCTGCCCGCCGAGGACTCGATCCTGAAGTCCGAAACCGAAACCCTCTACACGGCCGTGGACTGCGTCCTCAACGCCCCGAACACATGAGGCATCCCGTGCCGATCCTCCGCATCCCGACAGCGCCCCCGGCAACGCCCCTGAACTGGTCAGCTACGACGGCCACGGGACAGAGATCGACAGGCGCCCGCTGTTCCAGGCCGAAGACCAACTCGAGCACTGCTACACGGGCCCCGACGGGAAGCGGATCTACGGCAAACCGACCAGCGACTGCCGTCCTGCCGAGAGAAGTGGGGGCGATAGCCACGATCGGAGGCTGACCGCCGACCCGGGACGTGGGTCGTCACTCGCGGACCAGCCCCGGTGGCAGCGCGTCCTCGCCGAGTTGGACCTGGCGGGCGTTGGCCACGGGGTCGCGCTCCAGGGTGTGGATCAGTGGTGCGGGGCCGCCGACGCAGGTCCAGGTGTCGTCCCAGAGCGCGGAGACCAGCCATGACCGGTCGGCGGGGAAGAACAGGTCGGGTAGCGCGCCGTGCGGGTGGCGAATGTGACCACCGGTGCGCCAGGCGAGGGCCTGTTCGGGGCCGGCCTGGACCAGCACATAGGGCTAGTTCCAGTAGAGCGACACCCTCGGGGCGTCCCGACGACGCGTCGACGTCCTCTGGGCACTCATCCGCGACCGCAAGACCTTCACCCGACCGGCACCGGCAATCCGCGCCGCGGCCTGAACCAGCACGCTCCTCGCCGACGCGACCCCGGTCCTGCCGGCCGCCCCGCCCTGCCCGTCAAGATCAACCGGCGTCACATGGAGATTCCGGGTGTGCTCCTGGGCTGCGACAACAGCGGTCCGGGGATCATGGGTGAACGCGGGCCACTCCCTGCCAGCCCAGGTGAACCCCAGGTCGCTAGACTAGGCGCTCGCGCCCTCGTAGCTCAGGGGATAGAGCATCGGTTTCCTAAGACGACGGTCTGCCGGTGTCCACAGGCCGACGACCTGCTTTCTCCTGCTGTCCCTCGTGGCGTGCCGGTCGCTTCGCGGGCTCGCTGCGATCGCTTGCCGAAGACCAGCTGGACGTTCTGGGCCCTGCGTGTGCAGGCTTACGCTGCCGGGAGTCGGGACCGAGTCACCCTTCCTCGCCGTCGAGCAGGTCGCGGCGCCACTCCGCGAATCGGCTACGGAGATCGTCCAGCGCTGGGCCGGTGATGCCGTACTGGGTGAAGTCGTCGGAGTCGAGCTGGGCGGCTTGTCCGAGGGCGTCGGCGAAGATGCGCGGGTCGAAGCCGCGGTCGGCGCGCTGCGCGAGGGTGAGGAGGGCTTCGCGGGTGTAGCGGCCTGACCGCAGGGTGGCGTCGATGTCGATGAAGTCCCGGGCGAACGCTCGCCCGTAGAGGGCGCTCATCTTGTTCGCTACCGCGTCGTCAGGGTGGAGGACGGGTCCGATCGCCATGAGGATTGGTTCGTTGGCGCGCCAGTCCACGCCGAGTTCGACCTTGGAAACCCGGGTGCCGTCGGTGACGGCCAGCCGGGCGAACGTGTCGTATTGCCGCTCGGTCTCGACGGTGAGGCCGTCGTTCCGGTAGGCGTGCACGACGGCGGTGACCGCGGCGGTGAACTCGTCGCGGCGGTCCCAAGCGGTGAACAGGTCGACGTCCTCACTGGGCCGCTCCAGCAGCCCGGCCGCCTGCACCGCGTAACCGCCGGCCAGTGCGAAGCCGTATCGATTGGCAGCCGCGAGCCCGGTACGGGCGAGGCGTTCGTGGAACGGGTCCACCGCTATGCCGCGTTGCTGCGGGTCGCGGCGAGTTCGGGGAAGGCGTCCTCCCAGCGCTGGCGAAGCTGGGGCGGCAGCCAGAGGGTGGGCCAGAGCTGCCGGAGGAGGTCGGCGTCGAGCCAGGTGTTCAGATCCTCGACGGTACTGGCTTCGGTGAGGACCACCTTGTACATGCTGGCCAGGCGTGCGGGCCGGTTGAGGTCGTACTCGGCGTGCCCGGACCAGTCGAGATGACGCGGAAGCGTCACCGTGCCCGCGGTCGGGCCATGCAGATCGGCGAGAGTCGCGGCCACCACGTAGGGCTTCCGGTCGCCGTAGGGCCGGTAGTCCGCCGGCGGCTGGGGTGACGTCCTGCGTCGGCTGAGATTGGTCGCCCGCCGGACTTCCGGTCGTAGCGCCTGGCGGATCGTCTCCCGGCTGTACCCGGTGACCCGTTGCAGATCCACCGGCCGCCAGCCGGCGGCGTGGAACGCCCGCAGCTGCTCGTCCCGCTCGGTCAGCGCGGCGGCCCGCGTCGCCTCATACCGGGAGACGACCGCCTGCAGCTCATCCTCGGAGAACCGGCCCATGGCCCGTAAGCCTACCAGGCTAGGCCCAGCGCGCTTGGCTTACGTCGTAGCTCTGTAGCCGGCGGACCAGTCATGATGATCGCGATTGATGCGCTCATGTTCTGGTGAAGCCGAGGGCCCGGTATCCGGGCATGCGGCGTGGGAGTGAGGCGGCGAGGATTGGTGTGGCCGGGTCGTGGTAGTCGTGGACCTCGGCGAGGTCCTTGCCGGGCGCGGCGCGGATAACGCGGCCGGCGCATTGGACGAGTAGGCCGTCGTAGGAGATCGGGCCGGCGAGGAAGAGGGTGTCGAGGGCGGGGGCGTCGAAGCCTTCACCGATGAACGGTGTGGTGCCGACGACAAGGAGGCCGTCGCCGGCCTTGGCGCCGTCGAGCCGGTCAACGATGGCCCGCCGTTCGCGGGTGCTCATCGCGCCTTGGAGCACAAGCGCCTGATGTCCGCGTGCGGCGAGTAGGGCGGTGAGTGCCTCGACCTGGGCGACCCGGCGGGTCAGCACGAGACAGTTGCGACCGCGGGTCAGGGCCGCGGCGACATCGTCGGCGATCTGGGTGTTGCGGGGCTCGTCGAGGGCCAGCCTTCGGTGCACCTCGGCGAGCGCGCCGGGCGCGTCCAGGTCGACGTCGCCGGGTTGGAATGTGGTCTCGTGGATGAACAGCGCTCGACGGGGTCCGGCGTCGGTGTGCATCGCGGCCGCGAGGGTGCCTTGTTCCTCGTCGGTCAGGGTGTGGCGGACGGGTCCGAGTTGCCAGGTGACGAGTTGGCCGAGGCCGTCGCGTCGGGTGGGGGTGGCGGTGAGGCCGAGCCAGAACTGCGCAGCGACTCGTTTGACCGAGTGCTCGTAGGCTGCGGCGCCGAGGTGGTGGCATTCGTCGACGATGACGTGCCCGTACCCCTGGGTCAGGGTGGCGACGTCGTCGCGCCGGGCGAGGGAGGGCAGCAGCGCGATGTCCACGGTGCCGGTGAGCTTGCGTCGGCCGCCACCGAGTTGACCGGGCTTGATGCTGAGGAACTGCTCGACGCGGGTGCGCCACTGGTCGGCTAGGGCTTTGCGGTCGACGAGAACCAGGGTGGAGGTGCTGCGTTCGGCGATCACGGCGCAGGCCATGACGGTCTTGCCGGAGCCGGGTGGAGCGACCAGGATCCCGTCGTCGTGGGCGAGCAGAGCGCCGACCGCGTTGGCTTGCCTGCTGGTGAGTTCGGCGGTGAACGCGGCGTCGATCTCGGTCCCGGAGTTTCGTACGTCCGTGACGGCCAGCCGTGACCCGGCGCGCTCGACGATCGTGGCGATGGTGTGCCGCAGGCCCCTGGGGAGGACCAGGCGGTCATCGAGGGTGAGGTCGTAGCCCTGGATGAAGCGTGGGGTGTCCCAGGTGGACTTACGTAGCCGCTGCAGCTCGTAGAACTTCGGGTTGGTCATGGCGGCGGCGTGCTTGAACGTCGCCAGCGCGGCGGGCGTGAGCTGCCTGGCGTCGATGCTCAGCCCGGCACCGGCCTCCGCGTGGACCACCGCAGGGAGCGGAGGGTGGACCTGGGTCGCGGTGGACCGGCTCATCGTCGCGACGTCCGCGCCGGTGAGGGCGTGCTTGGCCTGCCGGGCGACGTGTTCGGCGTCGCCAGGGCTGAGCCGATCCAGCGTCGACAGGAACGCCCACTGGTCGGCGTACGGCTCGAGGGTGCCGAGGTCGAGGAAGGTGGTCAGTCCGTCCTTGCGGCGGCGACCCTGAAGCGGCGCGGCGATGAGGTTGCCGAAGCCACCCTCGGGCAGCACGTCCTGGTTGGGGAACAGCCGGTCGTACGAGCGGAGGTCCATCGACCCGCGCAGCACCATCGCCTCACGGAGAAGGACGGTGCCGAGGGACCGCGCGGTGGCCGCGGGAACAGCGCCGGTGAAGAAGACCCACACGTGGGCGCCGCGGCCCGACTGGGAGATCTCCAACGCGGCGGGCACCGCGCTGGCCCGTGCCGCCTTCACGTACGCGAGGGCGTCGAGCATCGCCGTCGGCCCGTCGAAGTCGGCCACGACGAAGTGGCAGGTGTTGCCGGGCATCAGCGGGTACAGGCCCATGAACACGTCGCCGACCAGATGCGCCGCGACGACCTCCGTCGTGCGGGGCAGGTAGGTGGCACCCCGCCGGTCCATACCCTTACGCCAACCGCCCGCGACCGCGGGCATCCACCCGGCAGCGCCGGTACGGGCGTTGTCCCACCGCACGGCGTACACGTCGGCCCGGGCCCGGAACCGGTCGGCGAACAGCGCCAGCTTGTCCCGAGTCGGCGAAGCCATGGTGACCAGCCCTGGCGGCTCAACCGGAGCGGACAACTGCTCCGGCGCCGCAGTCGTGTCCTGGCCGCGCAGCTCCAGCAGACGCGCCAGCCGGGCGTTCTCCGCCCGTAACCGCTCCACCTCCCGCCGAAGATCGACGGACTCGGCCACCGAACCCATGCCGACCATCCTCGCGTATCAGGCTCCGAACACCTCGACACCGGTCCGCTATCCTCCGCCGATGGCATCGAAGGGGACCGCCGCGTTGGAGGCGATGATCGAGGAAGCCACCGTCGACACGGACGGTCACGAGGACGAGCGTGCCGGCCTGTTCGCCATGATCGAGGAGCATCTGGCGGTGCCGTTCACCACCACCGTCCTCGGCGTCGAGGTCACCATAGGCAAGATCGAGCTGGCCGCGGACAGCATCGTCGCGGTCTGCGCCCGAGGCCGCCACCGGCAACGTGTCGGTCTTCTCGACCTTCCGCTACTCACCCCTATGCCGGACGGTGCCGCGTGGATCGATGCCTACCGGCACTGGGCCGGGAGGTAGGCCACGGTGAGCGAGTACCAGTACTACGAGTTCACCGCCGTCGACCGTCCCCTCACCGGCCGGGAGCGGGCCGAGTTGCGGTCGCTGTCGACACGGGCCGACATCACTGCCACCAGCTTCGTCAACACCTACGAGTGGGGCGACTTCAAGGGCGACCCTCGCAAGCTGATGGAACGGTACTTCGACGCGCACCTGTACCTGGCGAACTGGGGCACCCGCCAGCTCATGCTCCGGCTACCGAAACAAGTGCTCGACCCCGCCACCGTCGCCCGGTACTGCCAGGGCGACAGCGCATCCGCGTGGACTGCCGGCAAGCATGTCATCATCGACCTCCACGACGAGGACGAGGACGGCGCGGACGAGTGGGACCTCGACGGCCACGGCCTGCTCACCTCGATCATCCCGGTCCGGGCCAGCCTCGCCGCCGGCGACCTGCGCCTGCTCTACCTCGCCTGGCTGCGCTGCGTACAGTCCGAGGAGATCACCGACGACGAGCCCGAACCGCCCGTCCCCGCCGGGCTGGACACCCTCGACGCGCCCCTCACCGCCGTCGCCGAGTTCCTGCGCATCGACCCCGACCTGATCGCGGCCGCAGCGGCCGGATCGCCGCCGGACGCCTGCGGTGAACCGACCGCCGCGCAACTACGCACCTGGGTCGTCGGGCTGCCCGCCCAGGACAAGGACGCCATCCTGGCCGAGCTGATCACCGGCGGCGACAGCCATCTACGAAACCGACTACTGCGCAGCTACGGCGACGCGCATCCCATCGACGCGTCCACCCCGACGGCCACCCGTACTGCCGGTCAACTGCTCGCCACCGCCGCGGAGCTGCGCGCCGTGCGGGAACGACGGGACGCCGAGCAGCGGGAACGCGACCGGATCCGCCGCGAACGGTCCGCAGCAGCCGCCCGGCAACGGCACCTCGACACCCTCGCAGTCGACCAACCCGCCGCCTGGCAGCGAGTCGACGAACTCATCGCCACGAAGAAGGCCCGCGAGTACGACACCGCTGTTCAACTCCTCGTCGACCTGCGCGACCTCGGCGAACGCGACGAGGACAGTTCGTCGTTCCAGCACCGGCTGGCCGAGCTGCGGGTGGCGCACGCCCGCAAGCCCAGCCTGCTCGAACGCCTCAACCTCGCAGGCTTCGACACCTGACGGCGTGGTTCGCCGCCGGGTGAGCTGACCATCATTGCCTGCACGCGCTGCGGTTCTCGCGCCGGCGCCACGGCCTCAGACGTCGACCGTCGGCCTGCAACAAGGACGGCGTGGGCGGCCATAGTGTGGTGTGAGGCATCAAGTATGGCCGTCGGACGAGGAACTGTGGTCCTCGATCACCGCCGGTGACGAGGCGGCGTTCGGTCGGCCCTTTGACCGATACTCCCGCCCGGTCTACAACCACGCGTTCCGGCTGACCGGGTCGTGGCCGACGGCTGAGGACGTCACTCAGGCGACGTTCCTCGTCGCGTGGCGCCGCCGGCACGACGCCCGACTCGTGGACGGATCGGCGCTGCCGTGGCTGCTGGTCGTCGCCACGAACGCGGTCCGCTCCGAGTGGCGATCGGGGCGCCGATGGCGTGCGCTGCTACGGCGTCTACCAGCGGAGCGGTACGCCGATGGTGACCTCGCGGACGAGGTTTCCGCGCGGCTGGACGACGAGCGGCGGATGGCTGAGGTCCTCTCGGTGGTCCGCGGATTGCCGCCGGCCGAGCGGGAGGCGGTGGCGTTGTGCCTGTGGTCCGGCGTGTCGTACCCGGACGCGGCGGCCGTGTTGGGCATCAGCGAGGTGGCGGTGCGGTCGAGGGTGAGTCGTGCACGCAGCCGCCTGGCCCGCTTGATGCCGCAGGAGATCCAGGAGGGGAAACGGTGAACGACATTCTCGACCTGCCCGCGGAGCGGGACCTGCCGCCGGAGGCGGCGCTCGCGATGCGGGCCCGGATTCTCGGCTTCGTGAGCCCGCCTCCGGCGCGTACGCCACGACTGCGGATCGCCGTGGCTGTGGCGGCGCTGCTGGCCGTGGCGTCCGGGGCCGCGGCGGTGGCGTGGGACCGGCCGGACCGCTCGACCGTACAGGTGCTGGCCATGGGGCCCGGGGAGCTGTCGCCGACGCTGCAGGAAGCGGCGGAGCGGTGCCTGCAGTGGGACTCCCCGCAACGACAGACCCGGCAGAATCCGGGTGAGCGACCCGTCCCGGTGTCCCTGGCCGACCTGGCGGTGGCTACCGAGCGAGGTGACCGCGCGCTGGTGTTGTTCATGAACGACGTCGGCTACGCCACCTGCGACGTGGAAGGGGCGGGAACACCCCGGGAGTCCGGCGGGGGCGCCACTGAGCCGTGGCCGCACGGTGACCTGCTGCCCGGGCCGGTGCAGCGGCTGCTGCTGACCTCCACCGAAGCCGACGGCGGGGACGTCAGCGTCAGCGGCCGGGTCAGCAGCCGCGTCCACCGGCTCGTGCTCGACCACGGTGACGGCCACACCACCACAGCACGACTTTCCGAAGGCGCGTTCGGCCTGATGACCAGCGATGCCCGACTCAAGGCCGGCAACGACCCTGAACTGGTCAGCTACGACGCCCACGGGACGGAGATCGACAGGCGCCCGCTGTTCCAGGCCGAAGACGAACTGGCGCACTGCTATGCGGGTCCGGACGGGAAGCCGATCTACGGCAAACCGACCAGCGGTTGCCGACCCGCCGAGAAGTGGCGAGGGTAGCCGCCGTCGGAGGCTGACCGCTGCCCCGGGGCGTGGGTCGTCACTCACGGGTCAGCCCCGGCGGCAGCGCGTCCTCGCCGGGTCGGACCTGGCGGGCGTTGGCCACCGGGTCACGTTCCAGGGTGTGAATCAGTGGTGCCGGGCCGCCGACGCAGGTCCAGGTGTCGTCCCAGAGCGCGGAGACCAGCCACGACCGGTCCGCGGGAAAGAACAGGTCGGGTAGCGCTCCGCGGCCGTGGCGCATGTGACCACCGGTCCGCCAGGTGAGAGCTTGCTCGGGACCGGCCTGGACCAGCACGTACGGCCAGTTCCAGTAGAGGAACACCCTCGGGGCGTGGGGGAAGACGACGTCGTGGGCGCCGGTGTCGAGGTAGGCCAGCCACCACGGCTGGTCGGGCGTGTGCGTGGTGAGGTGCGCGATGAGGGCGTGCTCGTAGGCGGTGGCGGTGACGTCGTCGGTCTGGTACGTGGTGGCGTAGGCGTCGAAGACCGGCGGGATGGCGGTGGTGATCGAGACGCCGGCAGTGGTGTGACCCGCGATCCAGGCCACGTCGGCGGTGGCGCCGACGCACCAGTCCCACCCGTCCTTGCTGACCTGCACACCGCTATTCAAGCCGCTGGGGCGGCGGTTGGCGTGGGAATCAGGCCGGTCTCGGAGCGGCGGCCGGCAACCAGCCGTCGTGGGCCACGATGCCGTACGCCTGCCCTGCGCGCGGTGGAGCGCTGATGCTGCGCAGGTCCCGCACATCGTGTCCGGGATGCCGGCCGGCGACGGCGGCAGGCTCAGGGTTGCCGCGCCCGCGGCGCCGGGGGTGGGTATGGCTGAAGTGTGTTCCGCCGTGATCGTGGCTGAGCCTCGAGGTGCCACCCACTTCTCGCTCCGCGGGCGGGCCGGGTTGAACGAGCGCGGCACCGACAGCCGTAGACCCTGATGCCCGGGAGCGGTGGGTATGGCTGCGTGTGTTTCGTCGAGATCGCTTGGCTCACGGTAGGAGATGCCACCCGCCGCTTCGTCGTCTGCGAGATTCGGTAGACCGCTGATGGAGATCCGCGACCTGCGTTCGCCTCGTGAGAAGGTGTCGGCAATTCCGAATCCACAGACGACGGGCCGACCGAGAAACCCGACCAAGCGAAGGAGCGCAAGGGTGGCGAAGCTGTGGATCGGCGTGGACATCGGCAAAACGCACCACCATGTCGCCGCCGTCGACGGTGACGGCCGGCTGGTCTACTCCCGCCGGGTCGCCAACGACGAGACCGCGCTCCTGACGGTCATGGCCGAGGTGTCGACGCACGGCCGTCCGGTCTGCTGGGCGGTCGACGTCACCACTGGCCTGTCGGCGCTGCTGCTGACCCTGCTGTGGCGCCGGCAGGTCCAGGTCCGCTACGTCTCTGGCACGGTCGCGTTCCATATGGCCGCGGCGTTCGCCGGGGAGAACAAGACCGACGCCCGCGACGCGGTGGTCGTCGCTCAGACCATCCGCATGCGCCCCGACATCCCCGTCCTGGAACCGTCTGACCGGCTCCTGGCCGAGCTGACCGTGCTGACCGGTTACCGCTCGGACCTCGTCGGGCAGCGCGTTGCCACCCTGTTCCGCCTGCAGGAACTCCTCACCGGCATCAGCCCCGCCCTCGAACGGGCCGTGGACCTGAACCGGAAGGCCCCGATGATGGTCCTCGCCTGTTGGCAGACCCCGGCCGCGATCCGCCACGCCGGCGTCGACCGCATCACTGCCCTGCTCCGACGCGGGCACGTCAAGAACGCCACCCAGGTCGCCGAGGCGATGGTCACCGCCGCCCGCCAGCAAACCGTCACCCTGCCAGGGCAACGCGCCGCCGCCGTGGTCGTCGGGCAGATGGCCACCGAGATCCTCGCCCTCGAACAACGCATCGCCGCCGTCGACGCCCTCATCGCCGAACACCTCGACCAGCACCCCCTCACGCCGATCATCGGGAGCCTGCCCGGCATGGGAAACCTGCTCACCGCCGAACTGCTCGTCCACACCGCTGGCATGACCGAGTACGACAGCCCCGCAAAACTGGCCGCCCACGCCGGCCTGGCACCTGTCTCCCGCGACTCCGGAACAATTTCCGGCAACCATCGGCAGCCCCGCCGATACCACCGCAGGCTGCGGCACATTCTCTGGATGGCCGCCTTCACCGCCGCCCGCGAATGCCCCACCTCACGCGCCTACTACGAGAAGAAACGCGCCGAAGGAAAGAACCACCGCCAAGCCATACTCGCCCTCGCCCGACGACGCGTTGACGTTCTCTGGGCACTCATCCGCGACCGTAAGACATTCGCTCGACCGGCACCGGTGATCCGCGCGGCAGCTTGAAACAGACGGCTCCCCGCCGGCGCGAGCCCATCGCGCCGGCCGATCCACCCTGCCCACCAAGATCAACCGGAGTCACATGGAGACTCCGGGTGTGGTCCTGGGCTGGGCGAACAGGGGGCCGGGTGACGTGGGTGAACGTGGGCCACTCCCTGCCACCCCAGGTGAACCCCCAGGTCGCTAGACTAGGCCCTCGCGCCCTCGTAGCTCAGGGGATAGAGCATCGGTTTCCCAAAACGACGCTCCGCTTGTGGCCGCAGGCCGATGATCTGCGGCTCTTCGTTTTCTTTCTTGGTGTGCTGGTCGCAGCGCGGCGTAGCTGTGGTCGCTTGCTGAAGATCAGCAGAAGCGCTGTGGCCCCTGTGTGCGTGCTTTCGCTTCTGGCGACCCCTTCCGTAGGGCCGCCTCGGCTTCGTGCCGTCGATGGATGGCGGCGTCGTTGCGTTGGGAAACGTCAGCGGCGTGGTTATCCGCCGACGTGGCTGCCGGGTCGGCGGGTGGGGTCCGACGGGGTGTCGACGCACTCGGGCACCTCGGGACGCGCCGCACCGGGCAGACGCCCGCCGCGATGCGTGCTTGCGGTGTTACGCCCCCGAGCGCGAGTCATCTGCCTGCACCCAACTGATCGCCGCTGCCGGTCCTGATCATCGAGCCGCCCGGTGCCAGCGCCCTCGCGGCAGCGGACAGAGTACCCAGCAACGCCCAAAGGCGCCGAACCGCGTTCGCGGTGACCAGCCGCGGGTCGGGCACCACGTGCGGAGTCGCCGCCGGCAACCCCGACAACAACGCCTTCTCCGCTTTTTGCCATTGTCGCAGGTCGTCACCGCTGGGCTTCTCCGACGTTGCGCCCGACTGCTGGCGGAAAACGGGGACCCGGCGCAGTTCGTGGGCCGCACCTGTCTCCGCATCCGACGTGATCTCCAGCGAGTCGTCGCCTTACGCGCCCCGGCGGAGCCCGTGGGGATCCGGGTCGACGGTTGGGCCGGGCGTGAACCACAATCGGCTGTGCTCGCGAAGATCCTGCCGGAGGGCGTAGCTGTCGCGGAGTTCCTGTGCGACCCGCCCGAAGCGCGTCCGTACCCGCAGGAGGCGGCAGCCGTCGCAGGGGCGGTGCCGGAGCGTCGCCTGGAGTACGCCACCGTCCGGCACTGTGCCCGGCTTGCGCTCACCCAACTGGGACTGCCGCCGGTGGCCGTGCCGAGCGGCCCCGACCGGGCCCCGATCTGGCCGGCCGACATCGCGGGCAGCATGACGCATTGCACAGGGTACCGGGGCGCGGCGCTGGCTCCGGTCACGCTGCTGGACTCGATCGGCATCGACGCCGAGCCGCACGAGCCACTTCCCGACGGACTCCTGCGCCTGATCGCCCGTCCCGACGAGCTGCCCGGTCTCGCCGCCCTGCGCTCGGCCCGACCCGACGTGCATTGGGACCGGCTGACCTTCAGTGCCAAGGAGTCCGTCTACAAGGCATGGTATCCGCTGGTGCGGCGCTGGATCGGCTTCGAGGACGCCAGTTTGCGCTTCGACCCGGTCGCCGAGACCTTCACCGCGACCGTGCACCAAGCGGGGGAGAGCGTCGCCGTCGGCCCGCTGTCCGTGTTGACCGGCCGTTGGCGGATCGTCCGAGGGCTGCTACTCACCGCAGTGGTCGTGACCGGTCAAGACCGTCGGTGTACCGGCGATGCATGACAAGCAAAGTGGTATTGCCCGACACCGGTGCCACTGCCAGTATCATCCGCGTGGAGTTCCCCTCCGGCGACGCTGGTCGGGCTGGAGAAGACGTTCGCGTTCAACCTGTCCGGGTCGAACTCACCGAAGCCGAACGTCCACCGGTTCAGATCGGGCGGGGCCCAGGTCGGTAGCCGGATGCAGGCTGAAGGAGCGGAAGTTGCCGGCCCGCGACATCGCGTGCACCTCGGTCATTCCGGAAGCACCACAGGTATCCACGGCGAACACATCCCCAGCACCGGCGGAGACGGGCGCATGGGCGGTCGCCGGTGCGACCGCGAGGGCACCACCGATCATGAGGGCGATCGCCACTGAGGTTCTCAGACCCTGGTCACGCCACACGCCAGCCT